>NZ_QUMC01000014.1:0-84306 GCF_003481925.1 Butyricicoccus sp. OF10-2
TCGCACTACAACCTTCGTTCTTTTGAACAAAAGTTTAAGCACATCGTTGTTTAATTTACAAGGTACAATCTGCTGTTTTCAAAGAGTTTTCACAACTTTTCGTTGTTCTTAACCGCTCATCAACAGCTTATTTAGTATATCAAAACCAGAAGCGTTTGTCAAGAACTTTTTTCAAATTCTTTTTCAGAACCTCAATCGGTTCTAAACCAAACTTCTCGGTTTTGAGCCTGCCTCTGAGAGACAGCTTTAATAGAATACCAAATCCCGGAGCATTTGTCAAATACTTTTTTTCGTTTTTTGCAAAGAATTTTGCTGCAAACAAAAAACGGCGGCTCACGCCGTCGTTTTCTCTTTCTCCCGATGTTCGGACAAAATCAGACCGCCGAGCGCCAAAACCGTGCCCAGCCACATGATCGGCGTCATGGTTTCGTGTAGAATCAACGCTGAGCTTACTATTGTAATAACCGGCGTTGCATAAATGTACACGCTGGTTTTCACCGGACCGAGCAGGAAAACCGCGCGATTCCACGTCACAAAGCACGTTGCAGACGCACAAAGACCCAGAAACAGCAGATTTGCCAGATGAACCGGCTGCGTCCACACGCTCAAACCGGACGGAAACCCTTCAATCACCGCAGGAACGAGCAAAAACAGCAAACCGTATCCAAAAATGCGGCAGGTAAGCGGAATGGTACGGTAGCCCATGTGACCAAGCTGGCGCACGAGCACCGAGTACACACCCCAGACCAGAGCCGCGCCTACGCCGAGCAGTGCGCCAACCGGGCTGAAATGCAACTCGCTGACGCCCGCAAGCGACACAAGCGCGACACCCGCCATCGCACAAACGAAGCCGAAAAAGAACCATTTGCTGAGTTTTTCGTGCAGCACCGCCGCTGCGATCAGTGCGGTAAACAGCGGCGCTGCCGCTACGATAACGCCGACCAGTGACGCAGAGATGTACGTCAGCGCGATATTTTCCATCAAAAAATAAAGCGTAACGCCCGAAAGACCGGCCAGCGCAAACAATCCCTCATGCCATCTTTTCTGCGGACGCATGAGGCCCTTGCCCACGATGAGCAGTGCCAGAAAGCCGAGCGTGAACCGCGCTACCATAATCTCCAGCGGCGTGAAGGCGCGCAGCAGTACTTTCGTTGAGACAAACGTCGTACCCCAGACAAGCACGCTGAACGCGCCGAACAAATGCCCCTGCATTCTGTGATTTTCCTGCATGATATTCTCCTTTTCAGCGAAAACGGGCGGTTACGGCTTGACCCAGTTCTCCTGTCCTGCGAATGCGTTATACGGTGCCGGATTGAAATGATTGATCAGACCACTTCTGAGCACAACCTGCTGTCGCTCAAATGCCAGCGGAATAAGCGGCATTTCATTCAGGAACGTCGTGTACAGACCCTCCGTATTCTCGCCGCTGCGGTACGCCGTGATGGCATTGCTCATGTCCTCACTCGAGTACGATCCATAGTTCAGTCCGCCCTGCGGAGACAGCAGCGGGCGCAGATCGAAGTCCGGCGTCAGCTGGGTTTCGCCGTAGTACGCATCAAACGAACCGCTCTGCAGCATGGAAACATAGGTATCATACGGCTCCTCATCCACCGTGACATTGACGCCGTTCAGCGAATTCCACGATGCCGCAACCTGTTTTGCCGCCGCTACTTTAAACGCGTTGTCCGAGTTGACGAGCAGGCGGAACGAAAGCTGCACGGTCGCCGCGTCTGTCACTATCGTATCGGTTACTGTGGTATCGGTCGAGCCGGAATTGTCTGCAGAATCGGTCGAATCACCGGAGTCCGTGTTCTCATTGTCCAGAAGCACAGCTTCCTCGTCCGAAACCGTCGAATCGGTTCGGTTTTTCGACGTGCGCACGGTCAGAAAATCCACCTTGTAATCGGTATCGCTTGCCCGGCCGCTCGTATAATAGATAAAGTCGCCGTCCTCGTCGTAGTAGCCGTCCTCCTCAGAAGAGTCCGAGTCATCATCGGAACTGTCTGTAGAATCCGAACCTCCGTCCGAAGAATCGGTGCTGCTGTCACTGCTGCCTGCAGAAGATGCACCTTCCTGTGCCGCCTCGCGCAGCAGCTGCGCCGCAGTCATCAAATCTGCCGACAGGCTGTACGACACGCCGGTATCTGCCGGCTGCGGATTGATCGGCAGCACCGCCGGATCGGCATAATCCTGCAGCTGGGTTGCGCACAGTCCCTGACGGCTGATCGCCATGGAAAGCGCCTGCCGCACTTTTGCATTTGCGAACTGGCTGTTATTGTAATTCAAACCGATATAATGCAGCATAGCACTGCTCACCGGAACAGTATCGACCTCGCCGGTGAACGCAATATTCTGGTCGTCCGGCGCAATACGGGCGCTGCGCATGATGGATACATCGCCGGTGCGGAAGCTGGTGTCCGCCGCATCCGCGCGCGTCATTTTGACCAGCGTAATGTGCCGAATAGTGCCGAGAAAGCCGCCGTGCCAGTTCTCGTTGGCCTCCAGCGTCCATGCAGCGCCGTTCTGAACCGGCTTGTACGGTCCGGTGCCCTCGGCGAACTCTCCTTCGTCCGTCGTACCCGCCCGATAGATCGGAATATCCAGCAGTTTCGGGAAGTTGACGTTCGGCGACGCAAGCGTAATGCGAACCATGCGCTTTGTCACCGCTTCGATCGAGGACACCTCGGTCAGTCGGTTGTGGTACGGCGAACTTTCGTTTTCCAGCACAGTCTTGAGACTTTCGGCAACATCACTTGCCGTCAGCTCCGCACCCGACCAGAACTTGATGCCCTTTTTTATCGTAAAGCTGAACGTGGTTCCATCGCTCGTATAGTCCTCGCACAGCTCGTTTTCGAGTGTAAAATCGCTTTTTATCTCAAAAAGGCCCTCGTAAAGCGCCTCACGCAGCATGCTGTTGACCTCGGTGCCGTCCATAACCGGATTGAGCGTTGTGCCCGAGCGATACCACGCCAGACCGAAATACGCGTCCGACACATCCACGTTGTCTACCGGTGCGCCGTCGCCGTCGTTTCCCTGTCCAAATGGGAACGTGCAGCCACTGAGCACGACCAAAGCCGCCATTGTCAGCGCCAGCGCACGTTTTTTCCAACTTTTCATTGTATTGATCCTTTCGCTTACAGACAGATCATGCCGCCCTGCACGCCGCGCACGCCGTGCGTTACGCGGTGCGACCAGAACTCATCCGAATGACACATGGTGCAGATGCCGCTGTCGATCACATTTTCCGCCGAAAGTCCGGCATCCTGCAGCAGCTTTACGCCAATGCCCTGCAGGTCCACATGGAATTTCGGACCTTTCTCCATGATGAACGGATGCACCTGTGCACCGAGCAGCTCTTCCATCGCTTCCGGCACATCCGCATCAGTCTCGAAGCACTCCTGCCGGATAGACGGACCGAGCACGGCGATCAGGCTTTCGCGTTTTGTGCCGAGCTGCTCCGCCATCACATCAACGGTTTTCGGCAGAATGCCTGCCGCCATGCCGCGCCAGCCGGAATGACACACGCCTGCGGTATGCGTCGCCGGATCATATAATAAGGTGACAACGCAGTCCGCGTAAAAGCCGATGATGGGCGTGTCCGCGAGTGCGGTCACGATCGCATCCGACTGCCATTCCATCGGGCGGTGCAGACCCATGCCGACCTTGTCCTCAGTCACAACCGACACCTGCGTGTCGTGGATCTGCTTGGTGAGCGTCATGCGCGTCTCATCCACGCCGAGCGCCTCGCCCAGCAGGCGATAGTTTTCGCGCACATTCTCCAACTCGTCACCGCGGTTGAAGCCTAAATTCAGGCTTTCGCACGCGCCTGTGCTCACACCGCCGAATTTGGTGGTGAAGGCATGCCGAACCGGAATCCGTCGGCAGGTATAATATACGAAAGAACCGCGCTGTACGCGGCACATAGACTCGTTCATAGTCGTTCCTCCTCGTCTCTTCCATGAGGGAATACAGAATTATTATAGCAAATCGCCCTGCTGTTCACAAGAGCGCACACCAGCCGTTTTCAAAAAACACCAAAAACCGCGTATGTCAGCTTGTCTTTTTCTTGACAGTTTGACGAATAGGCTTTACAATTAAACATAGTATAATACCTGCTGTAACAGAGCCGGTGCCAATGGTGAGCACGGCTTTTTTCAAAGGCATTATCATGAACCGCCAATTCCGATGCGAATTGACGGAATCGCATTTTTCTTTTGACAGCGCAAAACCCTGATTTTTTCGAGCGAATCTTCGCTTTTTCGGCGTATTCTGCCTTTATTCTTCGTGCAGTGCTCATGCGTGCTGCGCGTGTTTCACCGTGGAATCAGCTTGTTTTCTGCCGAACTGCCGCTCTATTGAGAAACAGCACCGCAGATCTGCGGTATTGTCTTGGTTTTGTGCCGTCTCCCAAAATTCGTAAATAGGAGGACACACCAACAGACATGAGCAACATCATCATACCGATCATCACCGGTATCGTGTGTCTCGCAGTAGGCGTAATCATCGGATTCCTGTATCGCAAGAGCGTTGCGGAAAAAGAGATCGGCTCTGCCGAGACCGAGGCCACCCGCATCATCAACGAAGCGATCAAGGCCGGCGAGACCAAAAAACGCGAATCCATACTCGAGGCAAAGGACGAAATCCACAAGCAGCGCGTCGAAGCCGACCGCGAGCTGAAGGAACGCCGCAATGAGACCCAGCAGCTTGAGCGCCGCCTGATTCAGCGCGAGGAAGCACTGGACAAGAAGAGCGACATGCTCGACCGCAAAAATGATGACCTTAACCGCCAGCTGGACGCAAGCCAGAAGGAAAAGGAAGAACTCGAGCGCATCAAGCTCGAGCAGGTAGAAAAGCTGGAGCAGATTGCCAGCATGACCCGCGACGAAGCACGCGATATGCTCGTCCAGTCCATTGAAAACGAAGCAACCCACGATGCAGCCGTCAAGCTGCGCGAGATCAATCAGCGCCTGAAGGACGAAAGCGAGCAGACCGCCCGCGAGATCATCTCGACCGCAATTCAGCGCTGTGCCGCCGATCAGGTATCCGAGGCGACCGTTTCGGTCGTTCCGCTGCCGAACGACGAGATGAAGGGCCGCATTATCGGCCGAGAGGGCCGCAACATCCGCACGCTGGAAACCCTTACCGGCGTAGACCTCATCATCGACGATACGCCCGAAGCTATCACTCTGTCCTCGTTCGATCCGGTTCGCCGTGAGATCGCACGTCTGGCCCTCGAAAAGCTGATCGTTGACGGTCGTATTCATCCGGCTCGCATTGAGGAAATGGTTGACAAGGCTCGCCGCGAGGTTGAGCAGATCATCAAGAGCGAAGGCGAGCGTGCTACCTTCGAAACCGGCATTCACGGCATTCACCCCGAGCTGGTCAAGATCCTCGGCCGCCTGCGCTACCGCACCAGCTACGGTCAGAACGTCCTGCAGCACTCCATCGAGGTGGCTCACATTGCCGGCATGATGGCCAGCGAACTGGGTCTCGATCCGGTTCCGGCACGCCGCGCAGGCCTGCTGCATGATATCGGCAAGGCCATCGACCACGAGGTTGAGGGCAGCCACGTTCAGATCGGCGTAGACCTTGCCAAGAAGTACAAGGAATCCCAGCCGATCATCCATGCCATCGAGGCACACCACGGCGATGTAGAGGCAAAGACCATCGTTGCATGTCTGGTTCAGGCAGCCGATGCCATCTCCGCTGCACGTCCGGGCGCTCGCCGCGAGAACCTGGAGAACTATATCAAGCGTCTGGAGAAGCTCGAGAGCATCGCCAACGAGACGCCCGGTGTTTCCGGTTCGTTTGCCATTCAGGCAGGCCGCGAGATTCGCATCATCGTCAATCCGGAGAAGGTTTCGGACGACAAGATGGTGCTTCTCGCCCGCGAAATCGCCAAGAAGATCGAGAACGAGCTGGATTATCCCGGCCAGATCAAGGTCAACATGGTACGCGAAACGCGTGCGATCGACTACGCAAAGTAAGTAAAATCATACCCCGCAAGAGATTCTCTTGCGGGGTATTTTTATGCCCTTTTTCAGCTTTTAATCTTTATTGCAGACAACGAACCGCACGCCGCCCTTTATATTTTCCGCTTTGCAGGTCAGGCCGTGCAGCGCGAGTATTTTCTGCAGAATGGCCAGTCCCAGTCCGTGTCCGCCTGCGCGGTCGCGCGCCTTATCGCCGCGATAGAACATCTCGAACAGGCGCGGCAGCTCGTCCTCCGGAATGGGCTCACAGTCGTTCTCGACGGTCAGCAGATGATTGCGGCTGTTCGTCAGCCGAACGGACACGCGCCCGTTTTCCGGCGAATACTTGGCGGCATTCTCCAACAGACAGCCGACGGCACGCCGCAGCAGCGTTTCGTCGCCGCGGATACGCACACCATCCGCAATATCGGCGGTCAGGCGGCGTTTCTCAAACAATGGCGCGTATTCGGTCAGCATATCACGCACAAGTGCGGTCAGATTGAGCGTTTTGCGGTTTTTCAGCTCGTCCGTGCGGTCCAGACGGGTGTAATCCAGCATTTCGCGCACCAGACCGTTCATACGGTCGGTTTCCTGCTCGATAGCGGCAAGATACCTCGCGTTTTCCTCTGGCGAAATGTCCTGCGCGATGGCCTCGGCGTACCCGCCGATGAGCGCAAGCGGCGTTTTCAGGTCGTGGCTTGCCGCCGAGACAAACTGCTGTCGTTTGTCCTCGAGGTCGCGTTCGCTGTCCCAGCGGGTGTGCAGAGTCGCCGCCATTTCGCTCAGCGCACGGTTTAGCTCGCCGATTTCGTCTCCGCGTTTCAGGTCGGGCTTGAACTCGTCGAATGCAAGGTTTGCAACCAGATTTGCTTCTCGCGCCGTGTCAACCAGTGGGTCGGACACCATGCGGCGCACGATTTTATAGAAAATAAACAGGAAAATCAGATACAATGCAATCGTGATGAACGGCATACCCCAAAAGAGATCCTCATATGCAGCTTCCTTGTCAATCGGCGCAGTGGCCATGACCATTCCATGTCCATATCCGATCGTGCTGGACAGGGACAAAAAGATAGTAAAATATCCCCCTGTATGATCCACTTTCACATTTTCTCCGTTTATGCACCGCAGTTTGGTTTCCAGATACTTTTTTTCCGCAAAGTATACTTCCATATTCGAATCCTTGTCAAAGCACCACTGCGGCATTTCTTCCCATTGACCGACCTCTTCAACCGGTGTCTGTGCCGTCCATTCATAATCATACGCACCTACGCAGATTCGGTTCGGAATATATATCGTATGACCATTGTTTTCGATTTTTTTGCCATATATCATTGCAATGTATCCCACGTCATCTGAAAAGCCTTTTTTCGGCCCGTATACCTCACGCATCTCACGAATATCCTGCTCGGCAAAATTGCTGATGTCAATATCGGCATCGGCATTCTTACCATACAGCAGCAGCGGCGAACGCATCGTGACCCAGTTTTCCTGTCCATCATAATACTGCACGACATACGCTTTTTCACTATCCCAGATGGAATATGCCAAATCACAACGCATTTTATCGTATTCCGGCGTATTGGCCGACGGCATATCATCAGGGTCATACCCTTTTTCTACCAACGTGTGTTCAACACGCCAGCAAATATCGTTAACTTCCATACCTGCCCTGTACGCTGCGACAACCTGTGCGTTTTCAATCAATTTGAATGTCCACAGTCCAACAAACACCGCCAGAATCACTGCCACAACCGCGGTCAACCTTGCCGCGATGCCGATTTTACGAATCCGCTTTGTCATGTTGATCCCCCCAATCGGTAGCCCTTGCCGTACACCGCACGGATATGCTGCGACGCTGTACCGAGCGCTTTACGCAGGCTGGCAATGTGCCGGTCGATCATGCGCTCGTCCCCGTCGAAATCCGTGCCCCATACCCGCTCGATGAGCAGGTCGCGCGACACCGTGCGTCCCTGTTCGCGCAGCAGCAGCTCGAGTATCTTCGCCTCCTTGGGACGCAGATTTACCGGGTTGCCGTCCACCGTTACCGTGCCCGAAGCCGTATCCATCAGGATATTCGCGTAGCCGAGCTCACTCGCGCCCAGCCGCAGCCCGCGGGCCCGCCGCATGAGCGCCTGTGCCTTTGCCACCAGCACCGGAAACGAAAACGGCTTGGTGATATAATCGTCCGCGCCCGCGCGGAATCCTGCCAGCGTGTCACCCTCCTGCCCAAGTGCTGTGACGAAAATGACCGGAACATCGCTCTCCTGCCGCACCGCTTCGCAGACCTCCAGCCCGTTCAGATGCGGCATCATCACATCCAGCACCAGCAGGTCGAACGGCTGCGCCTGTGCCAGCACGAGCGCCTGCTCGCCGTCATACGCCGGTGTTACCGCCACGCCCGCCGCCCGAAAGAAATCCTGCATCAGCGCGGATAACGCCTTATCGTCCTCTGCTAAAAGAATGTGTCCTGCCATTTGAGGTGCCCCTCTCTATCTGTCATTGGTCTATCCTTTTCCTGTATTTAGTATAGCATAGAATTGTCCATTCTTTATCCAATGAAAAAAGCCTTTCCGAAAAAATTTCGGAAAGGCTTTTGTGTAGTTCGATTTAGACGGCTTCTTTACGCCTGCGGCGGAATACAGCCAACACCATCCAGAATAAAGTGCGGACGGTACGCGTAATTTTCCACATCCTTGCGGGTGGTACAGCCGGAGAGCACCAGAACGGTGTCCAGACCGGTTTCAATACCGGCAACAATATCGGTATCCATGCGGTCGCCGATCATAGCCGCCTCGTGCGAGTGCACACCAAGCAGGCGCAGACCGGTACGCATCATCAGCGGGTTCGGCTTGCCAACATAGTACGCGGTCTTGCCGGTGGCCAGCTCAATCGGAGAAACCAGTGCGCGGCATGCCGGAATAATGCCCTGCTCGGACGGGCCGGTCAAATCGGAGTTGGTGGCAATCAGGCGCGCGCCCTTGTTGATCAGATCGACCGCCTTGAGGATGGTCTGATAGTTGTAGGTGTTGGTCTCACCCGCGATAACATAATCCGGGTCCACATCGTTCATCACGATGCCCGCCTCGTACAGCGCACCGACCAGACCGGGCGCACCGATAACATACGCAGATGCGTGCGGCTTCTGGCTGGCGATGAACTTCGCCGTAGCCAGCGCGGAAGTGTAGAAATGCTCCTCGCCGATCTCCAGACCCATACGGGCCAGCTTCTGCTGAAGCTCGAGCGGCGAACGCTCGGAGGAGTTGGTCAGAAAGAGGAAGCTCTTATTCTCGCGTTGTAACCAGTCCACAAATTCGGTTACACCGGGCAGCAGACGGTTGCCGTGATAGATAACACCGTCCATATCGCAGATGAAGCCTTTCTTCTCGCGAAGCAGCTTTAATTCTTCGTTCATTGTGCTGATCTCCTTTCGGTAACGACCCGTACTCAAACAGCATGGCCGGAAATCTTTTTGTCCATTCTTATTATGCGGAAAATTTCCGCGAACGTCAAGAGCCAACCGAGGAAAAAATGTTAAATCCTCGTAAAGAGCCGAAAAGAGAGTGGAGAGTGAGGAGTGAAGATTTTCTTCTCCGGGCGCATACCAAGGGACACAGGCGGCTCTGCCGGGTCATTTTTAACAAACACCAAAAAGGACCCGGAATCGATAATTCCGAGTCCTTTTTGGTGCAATAGCCCTTATAGGCGCAAGCCTGTCAAGGGTGTCCCCTCGTTCCAAAGGGCACAGCCCTTTGAACGAAGGCGCAAGCCTTTTACGGCTCGAGTCGGTTCATATCACGCGGGAACATGGATGCCTCGCGGATGTTGTTCAGCTTAAGGAGCTGCATGGTCAGGCGCTCCAGACCGATGCCCAGACCGCCGTGCGGCGGCATACCGTACTTGTGCAGCATGGTGAAGGACTCAAACAGCTCGGCGTTCATCTTGCGGGCCTCCAGCTTGTCCATCTGCTCCTGATAATCGTGGATACGCTGACCGCCGGTGGTAATCTCCAGACCGCGGAACAGCAGGTCGAACGACAGCGCCAGCTTCGGGTCCTCCGGATCATCCTTCGCGTAGAACGGACGCTTTGCGGACGGGAAGTGCGTTACAAATACGAAATCAGAGTCGTGCTCCTCCTTTGCCCACTGGCACAGCAGCACTTCTTCGTCCGGGTTGAGGTCGTAGCGGTTCTTGGACTTGTGACCGTACTTCTCCTCCATGATCTGCTTCGCCTCGTGGAAGCGGATGGTCGGGATTTCCTTGATCTCCGGAACCTCGGCGTTCAGCATAGCGAGTTCCTCGGCGCAGTGCTCCTTAACGTAAGCCATAACGGACTTGAGCATGCCGGTCTCCATTGCCATTACATCGTACATGGAATCAATGTAGGCCATCTCGAAGTCCAGACCCATGTACTCGTTCAGGTGACGAGAGGTGTTGTGACGCTCTGCACGGTAAACCGAGCCGATCTCGTATACACGGCCGAATGCACCGGCGAGGTACTGCTTGTGGAACTGCGGGGACTGTGCCAGATAAGCCGGGGTGCCGAAGTAATCCAGCTTGAACAGGTTTGCGCCGCCCTCAGCGCCTGCAACTACGATCTTCGGGGTGTGGATGTGGGTGAAGCCCTGCGACTGCATGTACTGTGCAAAGCCGTCAGCGATCGCACCCTGTACGCGGAAGATCGCCTGCTTGCGCGGATGACGCAGCGTGATCGGACGCAGCGGCAGATCAACATCAAGGGACAGGCCCATATACTTCTTGCCGAGCGGTACCGGCAGCTGGTCGTACGGCTTGCCGAGGATGGACAGTGCGCTCAGAACGACCTCAACGCCATGCTCTGCACGCGGCTCCTCACGAACGGTACCGGTAACCTCAAGTACCATTGCATCCTTGACATCCGAACGCTTGATGCCGCCGATCTCGTCACCCTGGAAGGTGCACTGGATCAGACCGCGCTCAACGCGCATTACAACAAAAGAAAAGTCAGACATATCGCGTACACGGTGAACCGTGCCGCGGAACGTGACCTCGCTGCCGACTGCTTCGCAGACGCGCTTTACGGTGTCAACGTACTGACCCGCTTCATGAATCATTTCCATAATATTACGCCTCTCTGTTTACAATTTTCAGATAGAGTTATTGTAGCATGGATTTAATGCCGTGACAAGGTTTTACCAGTGAAATCCACGCTGTTTCGACAATTTTTCTTATCGTTTCAGCCGGCGGAGCACCGCCTGTACTTCCTCGCGGCCCTCACCGCTGACGATAATGCACACTGCATAAACGCCCGCACCGACCACGACAGCCGCGCCAAGGCGAATGAGATTGCCGACCGGCAGCAGCGTGCATGCAAAAGCCGCCGCACCGCACAGCAGCGCCGAAACGATGATGCGCACCAGACTGACCGGTGCCACGCGGAACAGAAACCGGCTGCGCACGCGCACGCAGGTAATGATAAAGTAGGACGCAAATGCGACCACCGAACCGAGCGCACCGCCCGTAAATCCGAGGATTTTGAGCAGAATGACACTCGAAACCACCTTGATAACTGCTGCGATCGCGCTGTTCTGCAGAACGTGTACGGTGGATTGCTCCAGCTCATACGCCTTGTTGGCGTACTCGGTCAGGCCCATGAACAGCATGGCAAGCGCAGTATACGCGATGACCGGCGCACCGGCGGCGTACTTCGCGGGGAACAGGAACCGGCTGAGTGGCAGCGCAACCGCCGTCAGACCTGCAACCGCAGGCACGGCGATCAGCAGATACAGCCGCACGCCCTGATCGAGCAGCGGCTTTGCTGCGACTTTGCCGCCCTCACGCCAGCCGCGCAGCACGGCAGGATACACGCCGCGCATAATGCCGACCGAGATCATCGTGAACAGACCGCTTGCGATCGAGTTGTTATTCGAATAGTATGCGTACAGAATGTTGCCGTAAAAGCCGACAACGAGGTATTTGTCGATCTGGTTGAGCAGCGCCACCGAGATAGAAACGCCCATCAGCGGTACGCCGTATTTGAGGAACCGGTTCAGCAGCGGCTTGGAGAAATACTTCAGCCGCACAACAACCGGCAGGCTGAGCGCAAACACCGCACCGATGGTGGCTACACCGTCCGCAATGGTATTGGCAAAGATAGCCGGGAACGGCGACGGATAATTCGACTTGCCGCCGACAAGCGCGAATGCAACCGCGAGCTTGAGCACCGCCGAGGTCAGCGACCACAGGATGGATGCTTTGACGCGGCCGAGCTGAATCAGCGCCGCATTGAGCACCTGAAACGCCGTGTAGGTGCAGAACATCAGCGCACCGCCCAGACAAACCGGACTTTGCGTCACAGCTGCCGTAATGCAGCAGCCGATGGCAACAAGCACACACAATCCCACATAGATGGTAGAAACCGTGGAGAACAGGCCGCGTCCTTCATCGGCGCGATACTCCTCACCTACATAACGGGTGGCGGAGTTCGCCATCCAGCCCGCGAGGATGAGGTAGAGCAGCTGTATCGTAGTGTTAGTCAGGTTGAACGCGCTGACCGCACCCTCCACAAAGATGTGGGAATACAACGAGGAACACCCGATGACGAGCAGTCCCTCGACCACCTTGGCCGGCAGGAACAGCATGGCATCGCGCGTCATGGTATTTTTAGAGGACAAAAGAAAAACCCTCGCTTTCCGTCAGATAAAATCAGTATACCATGTTCTGAGCAAAAAAACAAACTTCGTTTGCCAAAATACTGCCGAAAAAGACGACATTTACCGCGTCCGAGTTTTGCAATCCCCCTGTTTTCATGGTATACTGATTATACTTGTCAAGTGGAGGTATTTGACTTTGCGAATCATGCATGTAATGGGCGGCGGCGATGTAGGCGGCGCCAAGACCCAGATTATGAATACTGTAACCGGACTCAACCGCAATAACGATGTAATGCTCATCTCGTTCCGCGCAGGTCCGTTTGCAGATGAAGCGCGCGAGCGCGGCATTGATGTGCGCGTGATCGAGCGGCACAATCCGTTCCGCGCGGCACGGACCATGCGCGACCTGGTAGATGCGTTCAAGCCCGACATTATTCACTGCCACGGCGGCCGTGCCAACCTGATGGGAGCCATGGTGCGCCGCAGCCGTCATGTTCCCATCGTGACGACCGTCCACTCGGATTACCGGCTGGACTACCTCGCAGTCCGCTCAAGCAGTACACGCTCGGCACGGCGAATGCCATCGCGCTGCGCTTTCTCGACTTCTATCAGCCGGTCGCAGACCGTATGGCGCGCACGCTCATCGAGCGCGGCTTTGACCCGGAGCGCATTGTAAAAATCTACAACGGTATGGATTTTGACCGTCCGAAGGGCGAATTTGACCGCGTTGCCTATCTGCGGGACACCTACGGAGCCGAGATCGAGGACGGCGACGTGCTATGCGGCATTGCCGCGCGTCTGACTGCTGTCAAGGATATTGCGACCACCATTCGCGGCTTTGCCGAGGCGCTGAAATCTGCGCCGCAGCTGCGCCTGTTCATCGCCGGTGACGGCGAGGACGAGGATATGCTCAAAAAGCTGTGCGACCAGCTCGGCGTGCGCGAGCGCGTAACATTCTGCGGCTGGGTATCGCCGGTCATGCCGTTCTTCCGTGCGATGGACATCAACCTGCTGTCCTCGGTGTCCGAAACCTTCCCGTACTCCATTCTCGAGGGCGTTTGTGCCGGCTGCGCGACCATCTGCTCGGATGTCGGCGGCATGCCCGAACTCATCGACACCGGCGAAAACGGCTATATCTTCCCGGTCGGGGACGATAAGCGGCTGGCGGAATATCTGGTCCGTCTGGGCAACGATGCCGAACTGCGGCAGAAATTCGCGGACGCGCTGTACGAAAAAGCCTCCCGCGATTTCTCGCGCGACAAAATGTGCGAACGTCAGATGGAAAACTACCGTCACCTGCTGGCACGGTTCCACCGTCCGAAAAACGAGCGCGAGAGCATTGTCATCTGCGGTGCGTACGGACGCGGCAACGCCGGTGACGACGCCATCTTAGAGGCCATCGTGCAGGAGATGCGTCAGCTCGATCCCGAACGCACCATCTGCGTTATGTCGCGCAGGCCAAAGGAAACGCGCCTGATCTACCGCACGAACGCCATCTATACCTTTAATGTGTTCTCCGTCCTGCGCAAGTTCCGTCATGCCGCGCTGTATATCAACGGCGGCGGCTCACTCATGCAGGATGTTACGTCCACCCGCTCGATCTGGTACTACTGCTACACGCTGTACGCCGCCAAAAAGCGCGGCTGCAAGGTAATGATGTACGGCTGCGGCATCGGTCCGATCAACCGTCCGGGCAACCGCCGGATGGCCGCCAGAACCATTGATGCATCGGTTGACCGCATCACGCTGCGCGACGACAATTCCCGCGCACTGCTTGCCGAAATGGGCGTTACCCGGCCGGATATCCGTGTTTCCGCCGACCCGACCATCATTCTGACGCCGGCGCCGCGTGAAATCGTCAATATCGCCCTCGAGCAGAGCGGCATTGACCCGAACGGAAAGTATATCGGCTTCGGTCTGCGCAACTGGAAGGGTCTGGACACGGCTCTGCCCGAAATCGCGGCTGCAGCCAACTATGCCTACGAAAAGCACGGTCTGACGCCGGTTTTCGTACCCATCGAGTTCCCGAGCGACCTCATGCCCGCAGAACGTGTCGGCGCACTGCTGCACTGTCCGTGGCACGCCGTGCGTACCCGACAGCCCATCGAAGTCACCATCGGCATCCTCTCCCGCATGAAAACCGTGGTTGGCATCCGACTGCATTCGCTGATGTTCTCCGCCGGTCAGGGCGTTCCGGTCGTCGGCATGAGCTACGACATCAAGGTGGACGGTTTTCTGAAATATATCGGAAGCCGCACCTGCCTGCAGCTTTCGTCCGTCAAGGCGGAGCCGTTGTGCCGCCTCATCGACGAGTGCGTCTCCGGTGCGCTCGATAACGAGGTGCACCGCACCGCGGAAATGCTGAGAGAAAGAGAGTCCGAGAATGTGAAGGGTGCAGCGAAGCTGCTGAACATTTCCGAAAACTAAACCGTAGGGCGGGGTGCCCTACGATACATGATAAAACAATCCACTAAAGGGGTTATATAGATATGAAGAACCACATCGTCTGTCTTTCGACAACGAACTACCATCCTCTGCCGACGCGCAAGCAGAACGTGATGAGCCGTCTGCGCAACAGCGAAATCCTGTATTTTGATCCTCCGGTGTCCATGATCGCACCGCTCAAGGACAAAAAAGCCTCCGCATATATCGAAAAATACAAGCAGCCCGGCGAAAAAGTCGAGGGACACGAAAACATCACCGTGTACGCGCTGCCGCCGGTACTGCCGTTTTTCAACAAGTTCCGCTGGATCAACAAAATCAACCAGAAGCGGCAGGCGGCGTTCATCCGCGAAAAGATGCGCGAGCACGGCTTCGGCGACGAGACCGTGCTGTGGTGCTACTCGCCGTCCTCGTGCGATATTGTGGAGCACCTGCCGCACTCCAAGCTGGTATATGACTGTGTAGACCGTCATTCCGCATACAAGGGCCACATCAATCCCAAGGTTGTGGACAAGATGGAATGCGATCTGGCCAAGCCTGCCGATCAGGTATTCGCAACCGCAGTCGGACTGGCAGAGACACTGGAAAAGATCAACCCGACCACCCAGATGATCCCGAACGGCGCGGCTTACGAGATTTTCTCGCGCGTACAGACCGAGAAGGACACCCTTCCCTGCCCGGAGGACATGAAGGATCTGCCGCATCCGATCTACGGCTTTGTCGGCATGCTGCAGGAGTGCATCGACTATGCACTGATCGAAAAGCTGGCGAAGAGCCGTCCGAACGCGACGATTTTCCTGATCGGACGCACGCTGCCGGGTGTTGACCTGACAAATCTCAAGCAGTACCCGAACATCGTATTCCACGGTCTGGTGCCGCAGCCCGAGCTGCCCGCATATCTGGCGCAGATGGACGTCTGCCTGAACGTATTCCGTGCCGGTGCGCTCTCCAAGGACGTTTCGCCGCTCAAGTTCTACGAATATCTGGCAACCGGCAAGCCGATCGTTTCCACGCGCGAGCCGCTGCAGGTCGAGGATTTCAAGGATGTGGTCTACATTGCCCGCAATCCCGAGATGTTCCTGCCGCTGTGCGATGCCGCTGCCAAGGAAAAACGTCCGGCATGGACGGAAAAACGCCTTGCCTACGGCGCGCAGTGCTCGTGGACCGAGCGTGTGCACCAGATGGAAGAGGTGCTTTATAAAAAGGGCGTTCTGCACGAAAGTGCAGAGGAGTAAAATTTATCTTTGGGCATTTACACGAATCCCGAAAAAAGCGGGTAAAATACTTGCATTAACAAGTTAAATTAGCTAAAATAAATATGTATCGTCACCGTTGGTTTTAAGAAAGAGGTGTACACATGACCGGCAGCGTATTTTTGAATCAGACTGCAGCTGAACAGTTTTTCGTTCTCGGGCATTCGTGCATTCTCTCGGGCATCGGTGCACATAAATGAGCGATTATAGGGCACGGGTATACCCGTGCCCTCATTTGTTTTTGTAGGAGGAATAACAAATGAAAAAAGTTCTCGTTGTCATGGGATCCGACAGTGATCTCAAGGTAATGGAAAAGTGTGTTGACCGTCTGAAATCGTTCGATATTCCGACTGAGGTCCGCATCTGCTCCGCGCACCGCACCCCGGCCGCTGCCGAGCAGCTGGCGAAGAACGCGGCAGCCGAAGGCTTCGGCGTTATCATCGCGGCGGCAGGCAAGGCCGCACACCTCGGCGGTGTACTGGCAGCTTACACCACGCTTCCGGTAATCGGCGTGCCGATGGCCACCAGCGTGATGGGCGGCATGGACAGCCTGCTCTCCATCGTGCAGATGCCCAAGGGTATTCCGGTGGCAACCGTTGCGATCGACGGCGCAGACAACGCCGCCATCCTCGCAGCACAGATGATCGCCCTGTCGGATGACGCGCTGGCACAGAAGCTCGCGCAGTTCAAGGCCGATATGGCAGCGGAAGTTACCGCAAAGGACGAAAAGGTTCGCGCTCAGTTCGCGTAATCTATATAGGTATCTCTGATACCGCATCCCCGCAAGGTAAAGGCATTGGGGCTGCTCCCATTGGCAGCTTCGATGTACAACCTGCAAACAACATTGTTTCAAATTAACACTACTTATACAAATGGAGGAATTGGACATGGAAAAGAAAGAACAGCTGTACGAAGGCAAGGCTAAGAAGGTATTCGCTACCGACGATGCAAATCTCGTAATCGTTGACTACAAGGACGATGCAACCGCATTCAACGGTGAGAAGAAGGGCACCATTACCGGCAAGGGCGTTATCAACAACGTAATGAGCAATCACATGTTCCAGCTGCTCGAGCAGCAGGGCGTGCCGACCCACTTTGTTGAGCAGCTCTCCGAGCGTGAGACCCTGGTAAAGAAGGTCTCCATTGTACCGCTGGAGGTCATCATCCGCAACATTTCCGCCGGTTCCTTTGCGAAGCGTTTCGGCGTGGAAGAGGGCATCGTATTCGACGAGCCGACCATCGAGTTCTCCTACAAAAACGATGAGCTTGGCGACCCGCTCATGAACGCTTACCACGCGATCGCACTGAGGCTGCTACCCGTGAGGAGATCGAGACCATCAAGGCAATGGCCTTCAAGGTAAACGAGGTTATGAAGCAGTACTTCGATACCCTGAACGTCATCCTCGTTGATTTTAAGCTCGAGTTCGGCAAGACTGCGGACGGCAAGATCGTTCTCGCAGACGAAATCTCTCCGGATACCTGCCGCCTGTGGGACAAGACCACCAAGGAGAAGCTGGACAAGGATCGCTTCCGTCGTGACATGGGCGGTGTCGAGGAGGCATATCAGGAGATCATGAAGCGCGTTATGGGCAAGTAAGCCCATCCGCAAGGCAAGATTCGGACAAGAAAAGGCTGAAGAATGAAATATCGTATTTTAAGAAAAAGCAGCACTCCGTTTGACAAGGTGCATGAGGAGTGCGGTGTATTCGGTATCGCAGCGCCGGAAGGCAAGGAGATTTCCGCCGCGCACGACGCGTATACTGCACTGTTTGCTCTCCAGCACCGCGGTCAGGAGGCTGCCGGTATCGCCGTAAACAAAAACGGCGTGATCCACTGCCATAAGGACACCGGTCTGGTCAGCGCCGTGTTCAATCAGGAGATTCTGGACAACATGCCCGGCTCGATGGCTATCGGTCATGTGCGCTACTCCACCACCGGCGATACCCGCCGCGAGAATGCGCAGCCGATCTCCATCACCCATGTAAAGGGCAATCTCGCGGTTGCGCACAACGGCAACCTCGTAAACGCAGGCGAGCTGCGCCGCGAGATCGAGCTGGACGGCGGCATTTTCCGCTCCTCGAACGACACCGAGGTGCTGGTATACACCATTGTTAAGGAACGCCTCAAGTGCGGCTCTATTGAAGAAGCCGTTATGAACACCATGCACCGCATCGAGGGTGCCTACTCTCTGGTTGTTATGTCTCCGCGCAAGCTGATCGCGGCACGCGACCCGCACGGCTTCCGTCCGCTGTGTATCGGCCTGCTGGACAACGACTGCTACATTTTCGCTTCCGAGACCTGCGCTCTGGACGCGCTCGGTGCAAAGTTCATCCGCGATGTAGAACCCGGTGAGGTCTGCGTTGTCGAAAACGGTGAGCTGCGCTCCATGCACTGCGGTATCGAGTGCAAGTCCTCCGCGTGTGTATTCGAGTACATTTACTTTGCCCGTCCGGACTCCATCATCGACGGTGCATCGGTTGAGCTGGCCCGTCAGGAGGCCGGCAAGTATCTGTCCATCGAGCATCCGGTCGGCGCTGACGTGGTTATCGGCGTACCGGATTCCGGTATCCCGGCAGCCATCGGCTACGCGAAGTTCTCCGGCATTCCGTACGGCGTCGGTCTCATCAAGAACCGCTATATCGCCCGCACCTTTATCCAGCCGGGTCAGGACAAGCGCGAGCGCTCCGTGCGTCTCAAGCTGAATGCCCTGCGCACCGCTATTGAGGGCAAGCGCGTCATCATGGTCGATGACTCCATCGTCCGCGGTACGACCTGCGGCCGTCTGGTAAAGCTGCTGCGCGACGCAGGCGCGGCTGAGGTTCACATGAGAATTTCGGCACCTCCGTTCCGTCATCCCTGCTTCTTCGGCACGGATATTCCAGAGCGCAACCAGCTGCTCGCACACAACCGCACGGTTGAGGAAATGCGCGAGATCATCGGCGTGGATTCGCTCGGCTTCCTGTCGCTCGAAGCCTGCCGCAAGATTGCAGTCGGCTGCAAGCTGGGCTTCTGCGATGCATGCTTCTCCGGTGAGTACCCGATTCCAGTACCCGAGCAGGTGGATAAGAACATGTTCGAGACCGAGATTCCGCTCCCCTCTGACAAAGACTAAACCTGAATGGAAAATGATGATTGATAATGAAGGTCACACGCCTTCATTATCAATTTTCCATCTTTAATTATGAAAGTGAGATGTTAAGAATGAGTGTAAGCCGTTCTGAAAGCTACAAGGCTGCCGGCGTTGACGTTACCGCAGGCTATGAAGCGGTCAAGCTGATGAAGCCGATGGTAGAAAGCACCTTTACCAAGGGCGTTATGGGTACGCTCGGCGGCTTCGGCGGCCTGTTCCGTCCGGAGTTCAATGGCATGAAGGATCCGATCCTCGTTTCCGGTACGGATGGCGTCGGCACCAAGCTCAAGCTGGCGTTCCTGATGGACAAGCACGACACCGTTGGCATCGACTGCGTTGCCATGTGCGTAAACGACATCGCCTGCTGCGGTGCACAGCCGCTGTTCTTCCTCGACTATGTTGCAGTCGGCAAGAACCACCCGGAGAAGATCGCACAGATGGTTTCCGGTATCGCAGAGGGCTGCCGTCAGGCAGGCTGCGCGCTGATCGGCGGCGAGACCGCTGAAATGCCGGGCTTCTATCCGGAAAACGAGTACGATATGGCAGGCTTCTCTGTCGGCATGGTCGATAAGGAAAAGATGATCGACGGCACCGGCATCAAGGCCGGCGACGCGCTGATCGGTGTTGCCTCCTCCGGCGTACACTCCAACGGCTATTCTCTGGTTCGCAAGACGCTCGGCATCAACGAGAAGTCGGTTCGCCGCTACATCGACGAATTCGGCAAGACCCTTGGCGAAGAGCTGCTGACCCCGACCAAGATCTACGTTAAGGCGATCCAGTCCCTGATGGGCAAGGTTGAGGTCAAGGGCATCAGCCACATCACCGGCGGCGGCTTCTATGAAAACGTACCGCGCATGCTGCCGGCAGGCATCGTTGCCAAGATCGAGAAGGCTGCTATGCCGGTTCCGCCGGTATTCGACCTGATCGCAAAGACCGGCAAGATTCCGGAGCGCGACATGTACAACACCTTCAACATGGGCGCCGGTCTGGTTCTGGCCGTTGCCGCTGAGGACGCTTCCCGCGCGGTTGCAGCAATTTCCGCTGCAGGCGAGCAGGCTTATGTTATCGGCGAGTGCGTAAACGGCGCCGAAAAGGGCGTAGAACTCGTTTAAGTAAATTGAAAATGGAGAATTGAGAATTGGCGCTATCCTTGCGCGGGTTTCGTCCGCGCTGCGTGGTTCAGTGCAAAGCGATGTGTTGAATAATCGCGTTCTGCACGAATCCACAATTCTCCATTTCATTTGTTTTTTGGAGAAAAATAAATGACAAAAATTGCAGTTTTGGTTTCGGGCGGCGGCACGAACCTGCAGGCGCTCATTGACGCACAGCAGGCGGGCAAGATCGAAAACGGACAGATTTCGCTCGTTATTTCGTCCAACCCGAAGGCGTATGCACTCGAGCGTGCCGCAAAAGCGGCTATTCCCTCCGAGGTGCTGCGCCGCAGGGACTTTTCCGACGCGGAAGAGTACGGCAAGGCGCTTACCGCTCTGCTGGAGAACGCAGACATCGGTCTGATCGTGCTCGCAGGCTTCATGACCGTCCTGCCGGACAGCTTCTGCCGCCATTTTGAAAACCGCATTATCAACGTACATCCCTCGCTCATCCCCTCCTTCTGCGGAGAGGGCTTCTACGGTCTGCGCGTGCATGAAGCCGCGCTGGCAAAAGGGGTAAAGGTTACCGGTGCGACCGTACATTTTGTATCCGAAGTGGTAGACGGCGGCGCAATTATCGCGCAGAAGGCCGTTGAAGTGGAAGATGGCGACACACCGGAGACCTTGCAGAAGCGCGTCATGCAGAACGCGGAGTGGATTCTTCTGCCGCAGGCAGTATCCGACTTCTGCGCAGGCAGACTGCGCGTGGACGGCGCTATCGTCCATAAAAACTGAACAGGAGTGACAGCATTATGAGCAAGAATGTTTTTGACATCAGCCAGGAGCTGATGAGCAACGCATATCCCGGCCGCGGCATTATTCTCGGCCGCACCCCGGATAATAAAAAGAATGTTATCGCCTACTTCATCATGGGCCGCTCGGAGAACAGCCGCAACCGCGTGTTCACCGAAACCGAGGACGGTATCCGCACGGAGGCATTTGACCCGTCCAAGATGGTCGATCCCTCGCTGATCATCTATCATCCGGTGCGCCTGTACAACGGCACCCTGGTCGTTACCAACGGCGACCAGACCGATACCATCGTGGACTATCTCAAGCAGGGCAAGAGCTACTTTGAGGCGCTCCGCACCCGCCAGTTTGAGCCGGACGCCCCCAACTACACCTCCCGCATTTCGGGCGTTGTCAATCCGGACGGCTCCTACAGCCTGTCCATCCTCAAGAACTTCACCTCGGACCGCACCGCCAACAAGCGTTTTTTCTATGAGTACGATAAGCCGGTTGCCGGTCTGGGCCATTTCATCCATACCTATCAGTGCGACGGCGATCCGCTGCCGCCGTTCCGCGGCGAGCCGAAGTGCATCCGCATCGAGCTGCCCATTCACGAGTTCACCAACCTGCTCTGGAACAGCCTGAACGAGCAGAACAAGGTTTCGCTGTTCGTGCGCTACGTCGATCTGGAGACCGGCGAAGTTGAGCAGGAAATCCGCAACAAGAACGCAGAATAACTGCGGCCTGATGAGCAGAAAGGACTATTTATGAAAGAATTAGCCTTAAAGTACGGCTGCAACCCCAACCAGAAGCCGGCCCGCATTTTTATGACCGAGGGCGAGCTTCCGATTGAGGTACTCAACGGCAAGCCGGGTTATATCAACTTCTGTGACGCATTCAACTCTTGGCAGCTCGTCCGTGCGCTGAAAAAGGCGACCGGCCTGCCCGCAGCTGCGTCCTTCAAGCACGTTTCTCCGGCCGGTGCCGCGCTCGGCAAGCCGCTGACCGATGTTGAGCGTCAGATGTACTTTGTTGACACCGACAAGGAGCTGTCCCCGATTGCATGCGCTTACATCCGTGCACGCGGCGCTGACCGTCTGTGCTCCTACGGTGACTGGGCGGCGCTGTCCGATACCTGCGACGCAGACACCGCTTCCTACCTCGCACACGAGGTTTCCGACGGCATCATCGCACCGGACTTCACCGCTGAGGCCCTCGAGATCCTCAAGACCAAGCGCAAGGGCGGCTACAACGTTGTCAAGATCGACCCGAACTACGAGCCAAAGCCGATCGAGCAGCGCGACATTTTCGGCATCCGCTTTGAGCAGGGCTACAACAACTACGAGATTAACGAGAGCCTGCTCACCAACATCGTTACCGAGAACAAGAATCTGCCGGAGAGCGCAAAGCACGACATGATCCTTGCACTCATCACCCTGAAGTACACCCAGTCCAACTCGGTCTGCTACGTCAAGGACGGCATGACCATCGGTGTCGGCGCAGGTCAGCAGAGCCGCATCCACTGCACGCGCCTCGCGGGCAACAAGGCCGACAACTGGTTCGTTCGTCAGCATCCGAAGGTTCTCGGTCTGCAGTTTGTTGACGGCATCCGCCGCCCGGATCGCGACAACGCGATCGACGTTTACACCTCGGACGAGTACGAGGACGTACTGGCTGAAGGCGTATGGCAGAAGACCTTCAAGGTAAAGCCGGAGGTGCTCACCGCTGAGGAAAAGAAGGCGTGGATTGCAAAGAACACCGGCGTAACCGTTGGTTCGGACGCATTCTTCCCGTTCGGCGACAATGTAGAGCGCGCACGCAAGTCCGGCGTGGAGTACATTGTACAGCCGGGCGGCTCCATCCGTGACGACAACGTAATCGAGACCGCGAACAAATACGGCATCACGATGGCGTTCACCGGCATGCGTCTGTTCCATCACTAATGAAACTGCTGAAAGGCTATTATGCCTACTTAGCCGTATCCGGCGGACTGCTGCTCAGTCTGGCCGCGCAGCACAACTGGGCACTGCAGATACTGGCGTTCGCGCTGGTGTCTGCCGGTGCGCTGTCCGTGCAGAATGCGTCCCGCTGGTATATGCGCGCGAGCATTGCCGCGGACGTGACGATGGCGTTCAAGCTCATCCTCGGTCCGGCAGTCATCCCGCCCTGTCTGCTGCGGATTGTGCTGCAGTATGCGGCGCTCGTGCCGCTGCTGCTCACCGGCTGCATGCTGCTGATGGGTGTCAAAGACCAGATGCACAAGATCGAGCACAGCACGCTGCCCGAATGGGTTTTGCTGGTGATCTGGAGCGCGGGCTACATTCTTGTGCTCGTGAGCGCACCCGGCTGGCTGAACGACTATCTGTTTAACACCGTCTGGACGCTGGCCAATACCTGCATCTCCATCGGCACAGTAGCACTGATCGTAGAAATGTTCCGCGCACAGCGCATATACCTACAAACGGAGGAACAATAAATGAAAGTTTTGGTTATCGGCGGCGGCGGCCGTGAGCACGCCATCGTCCATACATTGAAGAAGAGCCCCAAGGTTGACCACATCTGGTGTGCGCCGGGCAACGGCGGCATTGCCGCTGAGGCAGAGTGCGTACCGATTAAGGCAACCGACATCGACGGCATGGTTGCTTTCGCCAAGGAGCACAAGCCGGATCTCGTTATGGTCGCACCGGACGACCCGCTTGCACTCGGCATGGTAGACGCGCTCGAGGCCGCAGGCATCCGTGCCTTCGGTCCGCGCAAGAACGCCGCTATTATTGAGGGCAGCAAGTCCTTTGCCAAGGATCTGATGCAGAAATACAGCATTCCGACCGCTGGCTACGCCGTTTTTGAGAACTCGGCGGATGCCATCGCGTACATCAAGAAGAACGGCGCGCCAATCGTTGTCAAGGCGGACGGCCTTGCGCTCGGCAAGGGTGTTACCGTTGCCATGACCGAGGAAGAAGCCATCGAGGCGGTCAAGGACGCGATCGACGGCGGCGCATTCGGCGGCGCCGGTGCGCGTGTCGTTATCGAGGAGTTCCTCACCGGCCCTGAGGTTTCCGTGCTGGCATTCGTTGACGGCCAACACCTCAAGACCATGCCGTCCGCACAGGATCACAAGCGTGCCTACGACCATGACGAAGGCCCGAACACCGGCGGTATGGGCGCATTCTCGCCGTCCCGCTTCTATACCGACGACATTGCCGCCGAGTGCATGGAGACCATCTTCAAGCCGACTGTCGCGGCCATGGAGAAGGAAGGCCGTCCGTTCAAGGGCGTGCTGTATTTCGGCCTGATGCTGACCCCAAAGGGCCCGCGCGTTATCGAGTACAACGCCCGTTTCGGCGACCCGGAGACGCAGGCTGTCCTGTCCCGACTGGACACCGACCTGTTCGACATCTTCAATGCCGTTATCGACGAAAAGCTCGAGGACATTGACATCAAGTGGGCGGACAATGCCGCCTGCTGCGTCTGCATGGCGTCCGGCGGCTATCCGAAGGCCTACGAAAAGGGCAAGGAGATCACCGGTCTGGACGATGTGACCGACTCGTTCGTATTCCACGCCGGCACCGCCGTCAAGGACGGCAAGCTGGTAACGAACGGCGGCCGCGTGCTCGGCGTAACGGCAGTTGCCCCCACGCTCGACGAAGCGATCCTCAAGGCGTATGCCGATGTCAAGAAGATTCACTTCGATAAGGCGCATTATCGCACCGATATCGGCGTAAAGTAATATTTTACGTTTATTGTAGGGCGGGCTGACCTCAGCCCGCCCTACATTCTGCGTGAATGGAAGAAAGGAAAAAAGAATGAAAATCGAACAGCAAAATCAGATTTTAGGCTGCATGAACGATGTTCTCAACCAGAACGGTTTCCGTGCGGAAATCATGCAGAAGGACGGCGCACCGACCATTCTGCGCTGCGAGGCAATGCGTCAGGGCAAGGTTGCCAAGGACGTTGTGATTGAAGCCTGCTTCATCCCGATGCAGCTGCCCGCAGAGGACATGGGTCTGCTGCAGTTCTTCGTTACTCTGTTTCAGGGTGCCCCGGAAAACAACAAGGTGCAGCTTCGTCATGCGTGCGATTACTGCAACAACTTCTGTGCGCTCGGCTCGTTCGGCTTCTTTGAGGAGGCCGGTCAGATTTACCTCAAGCACAACACACTGGTGGACGGCTCTCTCGAGCTCGAGAAAATCATTCCGTTTGTGGCGGATAACATTTCCGTGCTGATTGCGGCAGTCTCCCGCTTCATCGACGGTCTGGCGCAGATTGCCTATGCAGGCATGACGCTCGACGCTGTTATCGAGCAGGACTTGTTCCCGAAGCTCGGCTAATTGCAAACAAGAAAACACCGCAGAGTAAGGCTTAACCGTTTTAGGAACTATAAGTCCTGCGGTTAGGGCAGAGAACGGTGTGACCGTTAAGGTCACGCCGTTTTTTTGCGTCCAAGGGTAGATTCTGCAATCATGAGTTCTGTCAGTGCGGGGATTTCCACATGGTCCCTTTCAAGAATCCGCGAAATCTGCTCTGGGCCTTTGCCGTCAATGCAGAGGTCAAAGACGCGCTTGACAATCTGGGCAGCATCCTCATCCAGAATCCACTTGTCCTTGCCGCTGCTCGTTGCCCTATCTGCCGTGTTCGTCCAAAGGGCGAATGGGACACATGACATGAAAGTGCGGATTGAAAATGCCGACGTCCTCCTTGTCGAGAGAATGAACGGCAAAGTCCACTACCATACCCCGGCTCACAAAGTTCTCCAACAAAAATTGCCTTGCCAGAGCGATGTTCTCCTGCATGGAAAACTCGTTCTGCAAGGCAATGTCAAAGCTGTACGCAAGCTGTGCTTTCTTTCCGCATTCGGCTTTCTCCACCGCGTTCCAGAGGGTTTCTCGGTCTGCATACTCCGATGGCGCATGCGATGGCAGCAGGATTTCAGAGCAGAGGACGCACAGTCTGTGTCGATTTACTCCGGCTCATCCTCATCGAGCAGCGTGAGTACATCAATCGGCGCGTCATTCTGCGTCACCTGCACATGCACATGAGTGCCGAGTGCGGATTCTGCAGGAATGCTGTCCGCGCACACGCCGAGCGCCTCACCGGCGGAGACAGCCTGCCCTTCCTGCACGCGTACATCGTCCATGCCGCAGTACGACGAGGTCAGACCGTTAGTATGCGTCAGCGTCACGCAGGTGCCGTACAGGCCATCCTCGGCAATCTGCTGCACAGTGCCGTCGGTCAGTGCGAGCACGGTTTCGCCGGCTTCGGCAGAGAAGTCCGTGCCGGCATGAACACGCCAGTCGCCCATGGTCGGCTGGAACAGCAGCGTGTCACCCGAAAACGGCGTCAGCACGGCTCCGGACACCGGCCGCACATACACAGGGGCGCTGACCGTCACAGCCGGTTCCGGCTCTGCCGCCGCGACCGGCTGTTCCTCGATCACCGGCTCAGGTTCCTGCTCCTGCTGCGGAACGGTGGCCGGTTCGGTCGGTGCTTCGGCGGTCGAGTCGGCCGGTGCGATGATAGGCATTCCGGTGTCCGGCTCGACCGCGTTCTGCCGGTGTGCATTGCCCCAGATCACCCATGCGGATGCGGCAATGATGAGCGCACACAGCGAAAGAATGGTGTAGAATCCGCGGGTAGAGAGCGCCGCGGTGTGTTTGGATTGATATTGCTTCATGTCCCTTTACCTCCGTTGCTGACAGTATGGTCGGCTGCTGCGGAAAATATACGCGCCGCCGAAAATTTGCCGCACAGCGAACACTTCATCGGCAGATGCCGGATAGTCCACAAAATGGGAGACGTCTGCGGATTGTACCCAATCGTCGAATGTGGTATACTAAATAAAAAAAGAGAAACGCAAGGAGGGTAAAGACTATGGAACTGGCTGACTTTTTCGCAATTGACCGGCTGTCGCAGCACGACGAGGAACTGCTGATCGAATCCGCGATGCAGATGCAGCAGATGATGCTGCTGTACGAATCCGGCATCCGTGAGATCAAGACCAAGCTGGATATTCTAAGCGATGAGTCGCGTATTTCGGGCAAGCCAAGCCCGATTGATGCCATCAAAAGCCGCATCAAAAGCCCGCGCAGCATTATCAGCAAGCTCAAGCGGCGCGGATTCCCGATCACGCTGCAGTCCATGATAGACAATCTGAACGATATTGGCGGTATCCGCGTGATCTGTCCGTTTATCGAGGATATTTACACAGTAGCGGACATGCTCATGCGGCAGGATGACTTGACGCTGATCGAGAAGAAGGACTACATTGCCAATCCCAAGCCGAACGGCTACCGCAGCCTGCATCTGATCCTCGAGGTGCCGATTTTCCTCGCGGAACGCACGCAGCCGGTACGCATCGAGCTGCAGATTCGCACGATGGCGATGGATTTCTGGGCCAGCCTGGAGCACCAGCTGCGCTATAAATCCGATGTGGAGATTCCGGAGCATGTATCCGATGATTTGAAGAAGTGTGCGGATGTTATTGCGGAGACCGATCAGGAGATGCAGCGCATCGCAAAAGAACTGAAAGTGCTGTAAAAGGAGAAATTATGCAATACATACCCATTATAACCCTGGTCCTGGTTGTTATTCTGCTGGGACTGGTCATCGTTCTGCTGACCCGCAAGCCGGAAAAGCCGGAGCTTCCGCAGCAGATCGACCCAACCGCATCCATTACTGCGCTCGGCACGCTCGTGACGCAAAACCTGCGCGAAGGCCGGGAAGCGCAGAGCAATCAGCTTTCCGCGATGGACAAGAGCCTTGGAGACAAGATGAGCGGTCTGACCGATCAGCTCGGCAGGTTTGAGACGCGTCTGCAGGGTTTCACGGCGGAAACAACGCAGAATCTGACTAATATCCGCGAAACCGTGGACAAAAACCTGCACACCTTCACGGGTGAGACAAAACAGAATCTGGAAACTATCCGCAGCACGATGGACAAGAATCTGCACACGTTCACCGGCGAAACCAAACAGGATTTGGAAACTATCCGCGAAACGGTAGATAAAAATCTGCACACCTTCACGGGTGAGACTAAGCAGGATTTGGAGAACATCCGCGTTACAGTGGATAAAAACCTGCGTGCCATGCAGGAGGACAACAACAAAAAGCTGGACGATATGCGTCAAATTGTAGACGAAAAGCTGCAGAAAACGCTGTCTGAGCGCATGAATGAGTCATTCAAGCTGGTCAACGAGCGTTTGGAGCAGGTTTACAAGGGCCTCGGTGAGATGCAGACGCTGGCACAGGGTGTCGGTGATTTGAAGAAGGTGCTCACCAATGTCAAGACCCGCGGCATTGTGGGCGAGATTCAGCTGGGCGCGATCCTCGAGGACATTCTCGCGCCCGAGCAGTACGAGACCAACGTGGCGACCGTGCCGAACAGCCGCAATGTGGTCGAGTATGCGGTCAAGCTGCCCGTTGAGGACGGCAGCTTTGTCTGGCTGCCGATCGACTCCAAGTTCCCGGGAGACACCTACGGGGCGCTCCGTGATGCGTACGAGGAAGGCTCGCGCGAGCAGATTGACGCATGCGTCAAGCAGCTGATCGCCACCCTCAAATCCGAGGCGAAGGACATTCACGATAAGTACCTTGCGCCGCCGCATACGACCGAGTTCGGCATCATGTTCCTGCCCTTCGAGGGACTGTACGCCGAAGCTGTCAGCCGCGGCATGGTGGAGATTCTGCAGCGGGACTACCATGTCAATCTGGCAGGTCCGAGCACAATGGCGGCGCTGCTGAACAGCCTGCAGATGTCGTTCCGCACGATTGCGATTCAGAAGCGCTCGGGTGAGGTCTGGAGCGTTCTGGGTGCGGTCAAGACCGAGTTTGACAAGTTTGAAGCCTGCCTGACGCAGACGCAGAACCGACTCGATCAGGCGAGCCGCGAGCTGGATAAGCTGGTCGGTACGCGCACGCGCGCTATCCGCCGCAAGCTGAAGGGCGTTACCGAACTCAGCGAGAGCGAAACGCAGAAGGTTCTGGATATCGGCACCGATTCGGAAGAAGAGTGAAGCGCTGAGCAGAAAGAAATTCTCAACCGCTTTCTCGGCAAAAGAAAACACCGCAGAGCAAGGCTTAATAGTGATAAGGTACTATTTAGCTTTGCGAGGGGCAATATACAGATACTGCCGCCGTATCGGCGTATGAGCCGAATATCTGACTTTAACCCCAAAAGGAACCCTGCCTGTTCCAACAACAGACAGGGTTTTCTCACTGTTACAGCACCTTTTTTTGCCGCCCGGAAGCTTTGACAGATTGAGCGTAGTCGCGGCCGAGCACGGCGCTGCACAGCTCTACCACGGCTGCGACCGGTGCATAGCAGAATACATCGTCGAAGCCGGTGCCGCCGGTCATTTCGCGCAGCTCTGCCGCCGAATTTTCCATCTTGCCGGTGTTGACAAAGTGCAGGTCGATGCCGTCCTTCTCCTTAACCTCTGCGGGCGGGAACAGCGCCTCGGCGTGTGCCAGACAGTCCTCGTTCACATCGGTCACAACGACCATGGACGGACGTCACGGTGCAGCGCATACGTCAGCGCACTCAGGCCCATCGGACCGGCACCTGCCATGATGACCAGCTTGCCGCCCTTTTTAATACCCATTTCGCGGTGATAAACACCTATCTTGGTGTGATAAGCGGCGTTAAACGCACCGACCGAGCAACTCATCGTCTCCGCAAGAGACACCTCGTAGTAAGCGCGGGCTGCAGCGTGAACTTCATGCCCGGCTTGAATTTATCCTGATGCTTCGCGCCAACCTTGACGATATCGCCCGCAAACTCGTGCCCCATGACGGCCGGATGCTCAGCTACATCGGGATGCACGCGCTTGTGCTCGGTGCCGAGGATGGCACACTTGTAGGTGGACATACAGATGCTATCAGATACGACCTTGACCAGAATCTCATCATCGCGGATTTCCGGCAGTTCAAAGGTATCCAGACGCAGGATCATTCGCAGCATGCAGACGTACAGCTCTTGTTTTCATAATAAAACTCTCCTTCACCATATCTTAAAACACGATAGATTTCAGCAATTACAACTTGGAAAAGCGTACTTTCGGAAGCAGCGCCTCGATAACCGAGCGCTCGGCGGCCTGTGTGCCGCTGCACATGACATTCGCGGCTCCGGTTGCAGTCGAGAGACGGACCGCGTTCTCCTCGCTCATATCCTGCGACTCGGCATAGGCCAGCGCGGCCACCACGCTGTCACCCGCACCGACCGTACTGCCGACCGGAACCTTGAGTCCCTCAGCGTAAATCGTGCTGCCCTTGCGCAGATACAGCGCACCGCGGCCGCCCAGCGAGATAACCACCCGTTCGATACCGCTCTCCAGCAGCTTTTGACCTTCTGCGGTCAGTTCTTCGATGGTTTCCAGTTTTCTGCCCGCCAGACGCGACAGTTCATCATCATTCGGCTTGATGAGGTACGGCGCGGCCTTTAAGCCTTCCGCCAGTAAAGCGCCGTCCGCATCGAGGAACACCCGCGCACCTGCGTTTTTGCATGCGCTCGTCCACACGCGATAGGTTTCCTGCGGTGCGCCCTTCGGCAAGCTGCCCGCCAGCACCACAATGTCGCCTGCGTGCACCTCAGCCAGAAGGTCGTTCAGCAGCGCATCTAAATCTGCGTTCGTAACGGTCAGACCCGGCTCGTTGATGTCGGTATTCGTGTGGCCGACCCGGTCGATGATTTTGATATTCGTGCGGGTCTGCCCCTCAACGAACCGGAACTGCGTGGTGAAATTCTCGTTTTCGAGCAGCTTTTCAAGCGTTCTGCCGCTCTCACCGCCCAGAATGCCGACGGCGCGGCTCTCGCCGCCCAGCTTGGCAATCACTTTGCTCACGTTAATGCCCTTGCCGCCGGGATCCGTGCGCATTTCCGTGATGCGGTTGACCGTGTCAAGCGCAATACCCGGAATTTCTACCGTTTTATCCAATGCAGGGTTGAGTGTTACCGTATAAATCATGGAATGACTCCCTCCAGATATTTGAAACTATTGAAACAAAAGCTATAATCAAAATAACAACAGTCCATATAAGCGTCAATCTGTTATTTCAACAAATAATCCCTTTCGTTTTTGTAAGGAATTACAAGAGCACATTCTCCCTGTAAATTCTGTTCTGCGTGCAAAAGGAACGGCAATGCAGAATATTTTCCGCATTACCGCTCCCTTTTATGCTTAATCTCTGTGTTCTGAGAACAGACGATCCAGCTTTTCTTCCAACAACTGCACGGCTGCGTCGCGCTGACCGGTCCGCAGGCGCTCGATCACCTCAGGCTCCTCGATCAGCTGTGCGCTCACCATGCGCATGACCTCCACTGGAATCGGATCACCGGTATCCGGCGCAAGCAGCACGAGTGCCCCCATAATCATCTTTCCGGCCTCGTAGACCGGCGGCTGTGCCTGTAAATAGCCGAATCGGCAGTCCGATACCGCCTTTGTCCTGCAATGCAGCAGTAGCGCGAACAGCGGCTTGATATAGGTATCGCCCATGGCTTCCCGCCGGCGCAGCTGCTGCGCTCGAGAAGATGTTCGCTGAGATCAAGTAACTGAATTTCGACACAATCAAACCTGAAAAAACAGGAGAGGTTATCCCTCTCCTGTTTTTTCAGGTTCCGAACGCAAAGGGTCTCCCGCCATTCGGCGGGAGACCCTTTCTCATTTTACCGGCTTATTTACCGGTCTTTTCACACAGCTTCTGCATGATAACAGCTACCTGTGCACGGGTGGCCGTGCCCTGCGGGTCAAAACGGTTGCCCGATTTGCCGCTCAGCAGACCAGCCTTCTGCATTCTGGTTACAGCGTCCTTCGCGTAAGCGCGGATGCTTGCGCTGTCGGCAAATGCGGCTGCACTGCCGTTCTCCTCTACCTTGGTGCCGGTGGCGGTCAGGTAATTGTCCATGATAACCGCAGCCTGCTCACGGGTGATGAGCGCATTCGGATTGAAATGCGAAGCGTCCACGCCGGAAACGATCTTGTTGGCTGCTGCCCAGTTGACGTATGCGTTGTAGTACATTTTGCTGTCTACGTCGGCAAACTGGCTCTGGGTGTTGTACGCGGAGATATCTGCGCCTGCCATACGGCCAAGCACGGTGACAAACATGCCGCGGGTCATACCCTCGTTCGGGGAGAAGGTGGTTGCGGTCGTGCCGTTGAACAGCGCCTTATCGGTCACATATTCGATGGCATCCTTTGCCCAGTGGCCCGCGATGTCGGTAAAGGTGCTTACCGTACCCTCAACGACCTTAACATTCTTGCCCACGGTGCCGTAGTTGTCGTAATCCACAGAGTAATCGTTGAATACATCATCGGATTCGTAGCCTACTGCATCGGTGAAGGTGCCCTCGTTCCAGTCTGCCAGCGTTGCCCAGGTATTGGTATTGCCGGCCTTGACGGTGTACGCGTTGATAACCGGAATATCGGTGGACTTCTCTGCAACAGAGGAGTTCAGTACGGTAGTAACGCGAACATACTTTGCACTGCCCAGTGCGGAAATATCAACCGTGTTCTTGCCGTTCTTCAACTCTGCGGACTGGGAAGCCTTTACGGTCTTGCCGTCGTCCGAGGTCTCAACGGTTGCGGTTGCAGAAGCCGCGCCGGTAATCTCTGCGTTATAGGTAAACTGTGCTGCACTGCCGGTCATTGCGCGCCACTCGGTGGTGTGCGTGCCCTTGGTGACGATATTCTCCGGTGCGTAATCCAGCCATACGACCAGCTTGTCGCTTTCCGGACCCTTTGCAGTCGGATTTGCGTAAATCTGCTTGTTCTCCTCTGCGGTCAGCTTGGTGGTATAGAAGCGGAGCTGACCGATGTCACCTGTCAGCATGGTGTGCGTCTTGCCGCGGCCGCGGCCCGTCAGCAGATGACGGTGGAATGCAAAGCCGGAGTACATGGACTTGCCTTCCCAGTTGCGGATCTCAGAATCAAAATTCGGTGCATCGGTGTGACCGCTTGCCTTGGTATCCTCGTAGCTGTCGCCGCCGGTTGCACGGTCAAAGCCGCCGGTGTACTGTACCCACTTGCCGAGGGTAACGCCGCCGCCCATATTCTCGTCGTCGTTCCAGAAGTACTCGCCGTTATCGTTGTTAAAGCCAATGCCATAGGTAACCATGCCGGTCTTGCGGACTGCCATGCGGAACAGGTAGTTGGTGCCGTAGCTGATGGAAGCGCCCTTCATCAGCAGCGGGTTGTGGTCCCACTCATCGCCCGTTGCCAGACGGTCGATGTTTGCCCAAACCATGCCGGTAACGCCGTTGTCTACCACATAGTTCTTGTTATCCGGAATTTCCACATAATCGTCCACGCCGTCCAGAGACAGACCCCAGCCGCCGTTGTACTTAACGAGCGTCGGATTGCCGCGGATGATGCCGTCGTTGCCCTTGCCGGACTTATCCTTTACGATCGGGGTGCCCTGCATGGAGCCGAGCACGGCAACGGTCTTCTCTGCCGAGTTGCCGACCTTGACGGTATAGCTGCCGCCTGCCGGTGCCTTGTAGGCAAACTCAACCGTGCGGGTCTCGCCTGCCTTAAGCGCAGTCTTCTGCGAGGTAACGGCTGCGCCGTTGATGTACAGCACTGCCTCTGCGGTGCCGTCCTCATTGCCGATGTTCTGCACATCCGCCTTGGCGTAGATGACATCGCTGGTCGGCTCGCTTACTGTGCCGCCGCCGAGCTGCAGGCGCAGGTTGCTGTAGGTGTAGGTTGCCTTGCGGAAGGTAACATTGACAGTCTTGGTGTAGCTGTCCAGCTTGAGGGTATGCGTGCCGAGTGCAGAAAGCGTCAGCGGTGCGCTCAGCGTTGCGGACTCGCCGGGATTCAGACCGACAACACGCTCCTTGCCGCTCTTGCCGAACTCATACAGCCAACGGTCGGTGCCGTTGTCCTTGACACACATGGAGGCGGTCGCCAGACCCTTGCCGACATTGGTCACCTTTGCGGATACCGTAACAGTGCCGTTGGACTGAACGGTGTCCGGGGTGATGGAAATATCGCTGTACGCCAGCTTGGTGCCGTCCTTGGACAGCGTAACCGTCTCAAATACCTTCTCGCCGTCGCTGCTCAGACCCAGGTTCTTATAGGTCAGCAGACCGTCCTTGACGGTTACTTCGAGCATATCGCCCTTGCCGGTTGCAAGCAGGTTGGGATAGTTGTCGTTTAGGCGCTGATCCGGCTTGCCGGTGTCGATCTTGCCGTCGCCGATGCGGGCATCGCCCTGGGTTACATACAGGGTATCCGCGCCGCGCTTCGGATCAGCAGAAGCATAGCGGGAATACAGATGGGTATGGCCGCTGAACATGATATTCACGTTGCCGTTCTCCACGATGGAAGGAACGTACTTGCGGGTCAGGTCATCCTCGAACGGATGGTGCATGGTAACAACGCGGAAGTCAGCCTTCTTGGCATCGTCGGTTGCAAGATCGGCCTTGAGCCAGTCGAGCGACTCGTTTACAACGGCCTTGGTTGCCGCATCTGCCTCGCCGCCGCCCGCAGTGGAGTTCAGCTCGAACAGGGACCACGGGTTGCTGTCCAGCATATCGAAATGCACCGGACCGCAGTCAAACGCTACGTTGCGTCCGGTCTCGTTGGACTTATACTGCTCCTTCTGCACCTTGGTGACATACTCATCAAAGTAGGCACCGTAATCGTGGTTGCCGCTGTTGTAGATAACCGGCACATTGTGCAGGAACGAGCCGACATTCTGGAACCAGTACGGGAACTGATCCTTCTGAGAGCCGGTGCCCTCTACCATATCGCCGGTATGCAGGATAAAGTCCGGATCGAACTGTGCGATCACATCGGAAACCTTGGTTGCCGTTTCAAAGCGATGGCTGTCGCTGACAACCACAAAGCGGATCTCATCCGAATTTTCGGGCAGCGTGCGGAAGTGACCTTCCACAGTCTGTCCGTCCTCGGTCTCAACCTTGTAGGTATAGGTCGTACCCGGAGTCAGATCGGTCAGGCGGGCACGATACATGTGCATGCTCTCACCCTTAAACTTTTCGCCCTCCTCTACCGGAACCTCGAGCGTTTTCTTGTCCGCATCGCTCGTACCGTAGGTAATGGTGGACTTCATCGGTTTATCCAGTTCCCAAACGACAACCATGCCGTTTGTTTTCGGGGTCATCAGGTACGGACCCGTCAGGAAGGAGCCGGTATCCGTCCTTCCGATTGCGAAAGCAGTGCTCGGCACCAGTGTTGCCAGCATCACGGCCGACAGCACACCGCTGAGCAGCCGCCGCATACGCGAAGATTTTTTAGCCATTTTCTTTTCTCCTTTCTCTTCACGGTACGGCTGCCGCCATACCGCCGCGTCTATGTTAAACCTTTTAAGCCAAGGTTCGCGCGCTGTAAATATGCGTGTCGAAGTACGAAATCAGCCGCGTGCGGTTCTCGCCTGCCCACTCCAGATCGTAGGTGATGAGCTTGACCTCGTCCAGCGGCGGCAGTCCGTCCGCTGCGCGGGCGGTGCTGTTTGCCGGAAGGCGGCAGCTTTTCGCTTCGATATAGCATTCCTCTCCGCGGGAAGAGGTCAGCCAGTCGATAAAGGTGCGGGCGTTTTCGCGCTCCTGCTCCGGTGCACCACGCACAAGCGCGCACGCGCCGATCTCATAGCCGGTGCCGTCTGCCGGACTGCGCACCTCAATGGGATAGCCATCCAGCGCCGCGCGGAAGGCGTCATGCGAGAACACGATACCGACGGCGTATTCGCCGTTTTTTACCCGCTCTGCCGGCTCCACACCCGAACGGGTGTACAAACCGACGTTTTGGTCTAATTTTTGAAGATACTCCCATGCCTTGTCCTCGCCGCGCATCTGCACAAGCGTTGCCAGCGTGGTATACGAGGTACCCGAGCTTTTCGGAGTTGCCATCACAATCTGCCCTGCCAGTGCAGGCGACAGCAAATCGTCCCAGCAGGTCGGCATCGGCGTTCCCGTCCGTGCAAACCAGTCGGTGTTGCAGGCGAAGCACAGCGTACCGATGTAGATCGGATTCCACACGCCCTGCTCATCCTGATAGGCTTCGGGCACATCGGTCAGCTCGGGACTTTGATACGCCTCCAGCAGACCGGCCTCTCGCAGCTGAATATAGTTATCCGCCGAGCCGCCCAGCAGCACAGAAGCCTGCGGGTTGTCCCGCTCCTGCTCGAGCCGCGCGGTCATTTCTCCGGCAGGAAGATGAATACAGTCCACGGTGATGCCGGTATCCTTGCGGAAGGCACTGCAGTACAGCAGCGTTTCCGACTCCGGCAGCGGACTGTAAACGGTAAGATGGTCATATTTCGGTGTTTCTGTCCCCTCCTCCATCGCATGATCGTTCTCCTGCGGTGAGGGATCGTTCTGCTGCTGACCCGTACAGCCGCAGAGCAGTCCGGTCAGCAGCAGAACAACAGGAAGAAAACATATTTTTTTCATAGCTTCCACCTCGATACAAAAGGCGGAGCAGTTTTTCTCTGCCCCTATACTATAACAGTTTAAGCGGCTTCGCTCTACCGTCCATCATCCGATAAAATTTTACCATTCAAGAAGGCCGTTCCTGAACGGTGAATTTCTTACGATATTATTTTAGGCAGTACCGCATAATTAAGCAAGAGCGATTTGCGAGTAAATTTTACGGACTGACGAGGCGTGGTTTTGCGGTAATACTTGATGTATTACCGCAAAATCACAACAAAGTCAGGGCACAAAATTTCCGCAAAGCGCCGCAGCTTTAATTGTGCGGTATTGCCTCATCTCTCTTCCGACCGGCTGCGGTACTCGCGTGGCGAAACGCCGACGTGCTTTTTGAACAGATAGCTGAAATAGTGCGAATCCTGATAACCGACGTCGAACGCAATATCGCTCATGCGGCTGTTGCCCTCGGTCAGCAGATGCTTTGCCGCCTCGATGCGGACAGCGGTCAGATATTCGACAAAGGTCTGACCGGTCTCCTGCGAAAACACGGTGGAAAAATGGTTCGGACTAAAGCCGACCTCTGCCGCCACCATGTGCAGTGAAATACCGCTGTCCGCATAATTTTCGCGGATAAACTCCTTTGCACGGCTGATTTCCGCGCTGTATCGCACATTCTGATGGCGATAACACAGACGAGTCATGCGGCCGAGCACCTCGGCGGCACAGGCCTTTGTGCCCTCGAGCGTCGCCACCTGACCGAGCACCGCCTGCGGATCCTCCGGAGGCGGAATACTGCCTGCCTGCACCTCATCAGCCAGCTGAGAGGCTGTGACGAGCAGATTCATCAGCAGATAATACCGGTACAGCACGCTCTGTACGTCCTGCGCCGCAGAGTCGCCGAAGTAGCCCTCGACAATGCGCGGCACATCCTCGGGAGCGGCATGCCGCAGCTTGTCCGCCAGCGAGCCGCCCGCCGAGAAATCGAACTCGTGCTGCACACCGGCAAAGTCCGTGCTGCCGAATACGCCGTCCTCCGCACATGCGGAGGCCTGCAGCAGTGTATCCTTCGCTGTGCAGTAGCTTTCCGGCAGGGCGCTGACACGTGAAACCGGTGCGCCGATCGCGCACAGCGCGTTCCAGCCCAGCACCTGACAAAGCTCGTGCCGCAGGTTCTGACAGAACTCGTAGGCGGTTTCGCGCACAGCTTCCTCGGTCTCCCCACGCAGCAAGAGCACCAGCCGGCGGCTGCCGCGGAAAAAGGCGCAGACCTCGCTTTCCTCACCGCACAGACGCTCAGTCAGCGCGCGCACCTGCTCCTGCACGGCATTTTCCGGCAGGCGCACGATGCACACAAGATACTGCTTCGCTGTCAGCAGCAGCCCCCAGCGTTCTCCCTGTACAGCCGCCTCCGCAGTCGGCACGCTGCCCGAGAGCAGGTCGTTGAGAAAATGCTCACGCAGTACGTCCTCCTCGCGCTCACTGCGGCTGTTTACGCCTGCCGAGCGAAGCTGCTGCTGCTCCTGCTCAATCTGCTCGGCAACCTGTCCAAGCGTTTCGAGCAGCTGCGCCGAGCTGACCGGCTTGAGCAGATACGCATCCGCGTGCAGCGAAACCGCCTTCTGTGCATACTCAAATTCATCGTGTCCGCTGAGGAACACAATACGCAACCATGGCATGGTGCGCCGTACAACCTTTGCCAGCTCCAGACCATCCATAAACGGCATGCGGATGTCCGTAATGAGCACATCCGGCTTCATTTCCATCAGCATAGGCAGTGCCATTTCGCCGTCCGGCGCTTCACCTGCAAATAGAAAGCGTCCCTGCTCCTTTTCAATGCAGTTGCGGATGCCGTCCCGGATGATCTCCTCATCATCCGCAATGAATATACGCATCATAGCGTTTTCCCCTCCTGTTCGTCCGGTACGGTGAAGCTAATGCGTGTGCCGTTCCGGTATTCACTCTCAATCGTCAGTCCGCAGCCGTAATACAGCCGCAGGCGCTGTTCTACATTGCGCAGACCGTAGCCGCCCTTGCCGTCCGGGTCAAGCGGTGCGCCATTCTGCAGCGAGGTCCGTACCTCGGCAAGACGCTCAGGTGTCATGCCCATGCCGTTGTCCTCCACGGCGAAGTACATGCCTCCTGCCTGCCTGCGACCGGTCACGGTAATCTGTCCTCTGCCGCGCCTGCGCTTAATGCCGTGATAAATCGCGTTTTCAACCAGCGGCTGCAGCACGATTTTCAGCATATACCGCTCGTGCAGCGCGGGATCAATATCAATCGTATACCGCATGATGCTGCCGTACCGCACCGACTGAATCTGCAGATAGTTTGCAACGTGCTGTTCCTCGCGCTCGACCGTGATGTAATCCGCGCCGCGGCTGAGCGAGATGCGCAGAAAGCCGGTGAACGCCATCGTCATCTCGACAACCTCGCTGTTGCGGCCCTCTTCAGCCAGCCAGACGATGGTTTCCAGCGTATTGTACATGAAATGCGGCGTAATCTGCGCCTGCAGCGCCCGCAGTTCGGCTTTTTTAATGGTCTTTTCCTGCTCGACCCGCTCATGAATGAGCGCCCCCAGCTGCTCCGCCATTGTATTGAGATCGCGTGTCAGCAGATGCAGCTCGTCGATCTCGGTCGGCGGGACGCGCTCGGTCAGCTCACCGGCGGCAATGCGGTTGGCAAACTGCTCCAGCTGCCGCAAAGACGCGCCGATCGCACCTTCCAGATTGTCAGATGCCCGAATAGTCAGCCAGATCATCACGCCGACCAGCACAATGAGTGCAAGCGCTGCCGCACCCAGTCCGTGCTGAATGCGGGCGTTGAAACGACCCATGCGGGCGATCTCATTCTCGATATAGCGGTCAAGCATGCTGCCCGCCAGATGGCCGACGCTGTGAATCTCGCGGTACAGCGATTCGTTGCGGCTGACCGCGGCACCGGCGTCCATCTGCGTTTCCAGCTGATCAACGTAGCTGTCGATCGTGCGGATGGCACGCAGTGCCGCGTTGAGATACTGTGCCTCGTCCTCTCCGGCACTGTCCAGCATGTCGTTCAGCTCGTGCAGAGAGCTGTCAATCAGCATCCGCTGCCGTCCATCCTCGAAGGAAATACGGCCGGAAACCACGTTCCACACCTCATCCGGCAGATCCTGCACCAGCACAGTGCGGACCTCGGAGGCACGGGTCGTCAATGCAATATCCGCGCCATAGCGCTGTGTCAGAACAACCAGCAGACCGGCCAGCACGCACACCGGAAGGATCATGCAGACCACGCTGCGCAGCAGCGACTGCCGCAGCAAGCCGTGCAGGCTGTGATGGGATTTACGCATCGGCTGTTCCCTCCTCCGTCAGCACGGCGGTGTCCGCCAGAGCGATATAGGGCTTCCACGGTGCCTTCGCAATCTGCTGGGCTGCGTCTGCGGTCAGTTCAGCCAGCTGCGTATCATCCAGTGCGCCGATTACGGCAACCTCCCCTTTTTTCTGCAGCGCGCGCAGCTCTGCACCGCCGCCAAACGCACAAATCAGCACATCCTTGCCCGGTTTACGGCCGTGGCTGTGCAGATAATCCACTGCACCGAGCGCCATGGCGTCATTCTGGGCGAAAATATAGCCGATTTCGTCCAGATGGTCCTCCATCTCCTCCAGTATTTCGCAGCCACGCGAGCGCATGCCGTCGCCGCACAAGCTGTAGGTTACGGTCAATCCTTGTTCCTCCAGAGCCTCGCGGCAGCCGCGTGCAATCTCTCTTGCGTCCGAAGCATTTACCGTGCCGTAAAGCTCCAGTACACCGTCCCGCGGCATGCGCTGCTGCAGAAGCGCATCCGCCGCCTGCTCCGCGAGCGACGCATAATCAAATCCAATATGCTGCAGCGGCACATCATCCACGCCGCGTATCGCGCGGTCTATCGACAGCAGCGGCACGGAGGCGGATTTTGCTTCGCGCAGCACGTTGTCCCAGCCGCTTTCCACCAGCGGCGTAAATGCGATTGCGTCCACCTGATACACGATCAGCGCACGCACGGCTTCAATCTGTGCCTCCTGCGTGCGCTCGACCGGCATTTCCAGCACTTTGAAGCCATGTTCCTCCGCCGCATGTACAAGCGCTTCGGACTGCGCTTCGCGTCGGTCATCCTCTGCCGCCGTGGTGACAATGCCGAGCACCGGCACATGGGCATTCTCTTTTTCCGGCTGTGCCAATCCCTGCAGCAACCGCAGCATCACAACTGTGCAGAGCAGCAGCAATGCCGCCCCTTTCCATCGTTTCATGGTTTTCTCTCCGTTTCTTGTTCTCTCCTGAATGATTTAATCATATCACACTTTGGAGAAATGAGCCAAATGTATTTAACCATAGTATAAAAACTATCCAAATAAGCGCCCATGATATTGTGCATATTTCCTCACTTAGACAGAGAAATATCTTCCGGCGCAGTCGGATCTACTTGCATTGGCTGTTGATATGCGGTATAATATGATTACACAAGGAAAGACAAAAGGAGCGCAGATTGCAAACATCTGCGCTCCTTTTGCACCTGTATTACCGTTCTTCTTTTTCTGTCGGAATCTCCGTCTGCTCGGCTTCACGTGCCTTCCTGCGCCGACGGCGCAGGACCGCAACAGTGCCGCCTCCGGCAGCAGCCAGCAGGATCACCGGCCAGAACATCACCGCACCGACGATGAGCGCTCGAACCGCGTCAACCAGACCGCGTGTTCCGGTCTTAGCCGCCTGCGTGAGCTGTGCGCCGAAGCCGCTGCCTTCTGGCGTTGCGGTCAGCGTCTGCACCTCTTCCAGATCCACATAGAAGGTCGAAAATCCGACCAGATCATCGTAATGGCGCTTAGAGCCGGTCAGCGAGTCGATCTCGTATTCACAGTCGGCCAGCGCGTTCTCGAGCGAGATGATATCCTCCATCTTATCCGCCTGATCGAGCAGCGCCAGCAGCCGCTCGTGCTTGGTGGTCAGCGTTGCCAGACGGGTTTCGATATCGGTATACTGCTCGGTCACGTCCTCGCTCGAACGCGAGCTGTACACCACATGCACGCTGCTGCCGAGCTGCTCGTAAAACGCCTCAAACTTCTCCTGCGGAATGCGCAGGACATAGCTTGCATGCCGGCTGCCCGCATCGCCAGAAAGACTGCTCGATTCAAGATAGCCGCCTGCATCCGCTGCCATTTTCTCAATATCTGCAGAGGCTTTGTCGAAATCCTGCGTTTCGAGCGTCAGATTAGCGTTCAAAATCAGCTTGGCATTCTTTCTCACCGCAGAAAAGTCCGCACCGCTCTCAGCGGTATCTGCCGACGCTTCCTCGGTCCAGCCGTTCATGTCACCCGGCATACTGCCGCTGTCACCGGCTGCCGCCGATGCCGAATTGCCGACGCTTGCTCCGCAGGCGGAAAGCAGCAGCAAAAGTGCAAGGAACAGGGGGAACAATCGTTTTTTCATAACAGACACCTCGTTTCTTGAGCGGTGCGGCGCACGGCCGCTGTATTTTCTCTTGTTACTTGATTAGACGAGATGCCGTGCGATTTGGTTCCCTCTGTTCTGTATATCAATCAAACAATTTTTAATACCGCATTCTATTGAAATCGCGGTCGATTTTGCGTCTTTCTCTTGCAACCCTGTCGTTCTTCACCTATAATAGAATATAATAACCGAATAAATATTCAGCAAACCAGGCGAACGCCTGCGGCGCAAAGCTAAGAAGCCGCTTTCGCAATGACTGCGAAACCGACTTCACAGGGCCTGTAAAATGGCAGCCAGCTGCCTCGTTTGAGATGCACAGATGCATTACCGATGCAGCAGTGCATCTTTTTTCTTTTACAGAGAAATGCCGGACGCATTCCGGCTTACGGAGGAGTATATGAACAAAATTACAACCAGACTGAAACGGTACGGCTGTCTGCTGCTGTGCCTCTGCCTGCTTATGCCGCTGCTGCAGGACACAGCCGCCGCTGTGCAGGATTCCTCTGTCGTGCGAGTTGCATGGTATCCGGATTCCGCCTACAACATCACCTGCGAAAACGGCGAACGCAGTGGCTATGGCTACGAATATCAGCAGTCCGTCGCCGCATATACCGGCTGGACCTATGATTACATCGAAGCAAACTGGCCGGATTCACTGAACATGCTGCAAAAGGGCGAAATCGACCTGATGGCCGGCGTATCCTACGCCGAGGGCCGTGCCCAGACCATGCTGTTTTCCGATCTGCCGATGGGCGAGGAAAAATATTACCTGTATGCAAATCTCGCCGCTGCCAACATTTCCGTATCCGATTTGACCACCCTGAACGGCAAGCGCATCGGCATGCTGTCCGAAAGTATCGCGACCACGCAGTTCTGCGAATGGGAGACGCGCCACGGTCTGCACACCGAGCATGTGACCATCACCAGCGACGAGGACGCAGCCGCCAAGATCGCCCGCCGCGAAATCGACGGTTTTATCTCGGTCGAGAGTCCCCAGTGGCAGGAATACGGCCTGTCCGCGATCACCTCGTTCGGCAGCTCGGATGTTTACTTCGTGATCAGCAAAAGCCGTCCCGACCTCAAGGAAGCGCTCGATAATACCATGCGCCGTATTGCACACGACAAGCCGTTCTATCAGGATGATCTGTATCAGCGCTATCTGTCTGCCCAGTCGGTCGAGCTCCTCTCAACCGAGGAGCAGGACTGGCTCCGGCAGCATGGCGCCATCCGCATCGGTTTTCTGAATCATGACACCGGCATCAGCACCTTTGATATCCGAACCGGTGATGTTACCGGTGTTCTCACGGATTATGTCGTATATGCGACGAATTGTCTGGGGGATAACGCCTTGCATTTCGACCTGCACGGCTTTGACACGCAGCTTGAGCAGCTGCAGGCACTGCAGAACGGTGAGATCGACCTGATTTTTCACACCAGCCAAAACCCGCGTGCCGCCGAAGAGAACGGTCTTGCACTGTCGAACACCGTCTTGAGCTTCAGTCAGGCGGCGCTTACCACGAAGAACTATTTTAATGAGCTTGAGCCAAACACCGCTGCCATCCCCAAGAACGATTTTTCGCTCAAGCAGTACCTTTCCTATAATTATCCCAAGTGGACGATCCTCGAATACCCTTCAGCGAATGACGCGATCAAAGCCATGCGTACCGGCAGTGCGGACTGCTATGTAATGCGTGCCGGTCAGCTGCCGCGCTATATGAAGGACAAAACGCTGTACCGCGTGTTCCTCACACAGCCGAGCAAGACCTCGTTCGCCGTACGGCAGGGCGATACGGCTTTGCTGTCCATCCTGAACAAAACGCTCAAAACCATGCCTTCTTCCCTGCTGACCGGTGCACTTGCCATGTACGACAGTGCGCCCGAAAAGGTCACCGCTGCGGACTTTGTCAAGGACAATCTGACCACTGCCTCTGCTGTGTTCATCCTGCTCTCTCTGCTGCTGTTCGGTCTGTTCCGCAAGGCCCGGCAGTCCGCCAAACAGGCGCAGGAGCTGAACCTCAAGCTGCAGCAGAGCCAGACAGAGCTGCAGGAGGCGCTCACGCAGGCCAAGGCTGCCAATGCCGCCAAAACAACGTTCCTGAACAACATGTCGCACGATATCCGCACACCCATCAACGGCATCATCGGCATGCTGACTATCATTCGCAAAAATAAGGACGACCACGCGCGCATACGCGATTGTCTGCATAAAATCGAGCTGTCCTCTCAGCTGCTTCTGTCTCTGGTGAACGATGTTCTGGATATGGCTCAGCTGGAAAACGGCACCGTTGTTCTGCGGAGCGAATCCATGAATCTGGATGAAGTCTGCGGCAGCATTACCAATTCGGTGCTGTTTCAGGCGGAAGCCGCCGGTCTTACCGTCATCGGTGAGCATGACGATTTTTCCGGTATTTACGTCCGCAGCAGTGCGCTGCATCTGAAAAAAATCCTGATGAATCTGTTCACCAACTGCGTGAAATACAACAAGCCCGGCGGTTCCATCCATATGCAGATGCACATGCTCGAACGGACGGATGCGAAGATCACCTGTCAATTCATCATCGAGGACACCGGTCTGGGCATGTCCGAGGATTTCATCAAAAACCATCTGTTCAATCCGTTTGAGCAGGCGGACGAGTCCCCCCGCTCAAGCTATATGGGTACCGGACTCGGCATGTCTATCGTGCATCAGCTCATCGAGCAAATGGGCGGCACCATTTCGGTGGAAAGCAAACTCGGTGAAGGCAGCCGGTTTACCGTCGTACTGCCTTTTGAACTCGATTGTGACGCGACCGCAGCAGCAGCTTCGCCGCAGACACCGTCAGATATTTCCGGCGCGCGGCTGATCGTTGCCGAGGATAATGAGCTCAACATGGAGATTGCAATCTTCCTGCTGCACGACAGCGGTGTGCAGACCGTGCCGGTGCAGAACGGCAGGCAGGCGCTTGCAGCCTTCCGGGATTCCGAGCCGGGCAGCTTTGATGCCATTCTCATGGACGTGATGATGCCCGAGATGGACGGTCTGGAGGCTGCAAAAGCTATCCGGGCACTCGACCGGCCGGACGCGAAAACCATTCCGATTATCGCCATGACAGCCAACGTCTTCAAGGAGGACCGCGAGAAGTGTCTCGCCGCAGGCATGAACGCGCATCTGTCTAAGCCGCTTGATGCCGAGACGATGAAACGAACCATCTCTGAGCAGCTGAAAAAGCTGAATTAAATACAAAAAGCGGAAGAAACCAAGGTTTCTTCCGCTTTTACTCTGCAAATCTTACTCTATTTCCTCATCGTGCTCCATCGCTCCGACAAGCGGCGCTACCATCTGCTTCTTGCGGCTGACGACGCCGGGCAGGACGACCGAATGCTCGCCGCAGTCGGTCTTGAAGGCCGCACGAACCAGCTGCTGCGCGCCCTTGCCGACGTAGAGCAGCTCTGTCTTTTCCTCGATAATGTTGGTCAGCATAGCGAACAGCATGGACAGACCGCTCGATGCCAGGCAGCTTTCCATGTACTCGAGCATTTTATCACGGATGCCGGACAGCTCGTTCTCACTGACACTCGTCACCTGCGAAATCGCAATCTTCTGATTCTGCACCTGAAAATACTTGAAATCCATGTGGAACAGCTCATCCATCGAGCGATCGAGCAGACGCGAGCTGGAACGGAACATTTCTGTTGCATACTGCTTGATGTCCAGACCGGCGATTTTCGCCAACTCTTCTGCAGCCATGCGGTCAAGCGGCGTACACGTCGGCGAGCGGAACATCAGCGTGTCCGACAGGATTGCCGAGCACAGCAGACCCGCGATTTTCGGCTCGATCTCCACGTTGTGCTCATGGTACATCTGCGTGATGATGGTCGCGGTGCAGCCGAGCGGCTGATTGCGGAAGTAGATCGGTCCGCTGGTTTCCACCGAGTCAATGCGGTGGTGGTCGATGATTTCAACAATATTGGTCGAACGAATGCCTTCGGCGGCCTGATCGCGCTCGTTGTGATCAACCAGAATGACCGACGGACGCTCCAGATCCAACAGGTTGCGCTGTGAGAACATACCGACATATCGTCCCTGTTCATCCATCAACGGGTAATAGCGGATACGCTTCTTGGAAACCGTGCGCTTTACATCCTCAACCGTTTCCTCCGGCTCGAAGGTGATAAGTCTCTTTTTCCGCATCACATGCCGCACCGGAACCGCCTGACCGATAACCTTGACACAGGTATAGGTATCATACGGGGTGGCGATGATGGAAACGCCGTTTTCCGAGGCCAGCTTTCGGATGGTGCGCGAAACCTTGGAGCCGAGACCGATGACCATGCAGCCCGCGCTCATCTCAATGGCGCACAGCTGGCTTTCGTAACGGTTGCCGAGAATGACCATATCATTTTTGCCGATGTAGTCCTCGAGCACGTCCGGATTAGCCGCCGCAACGACCACACTGCCCTGCTCAAACCGCTGGTCAATGTCGCCAACCTCGAGCGTGCCGTCAAGCACATCGACCAGATTGCGATAGCTGGTCTTGGCCTCCGCCAGCGCATTGGCGTCCTGATCCTCGATGTAGAAGCGCGCGATGTCGCCCAGCGTCAGCAGACCCTTCAGATGGCGATCCTCATCGACAACGGCCAGCGTCTGAATGTCATTTTCGTTCATGTAATCCCATGCACGGCGCAGCGACAGCTCCTCGCTGATGCCCGACACCTCGCGGTACTGCACATCGCTCAGGCGCGGCTCAAACGACTTGATGTAGCGCGGCGGCTCCACGCCGAAGCGCTCGAGCACAAATTTGGTCTCCGCATTAACGTGACCCGCGCGGCAGGCTATGTATTCTCCGCCGGTCAGTCTGCGCTTGAGGTGCGCATAGCAGATTGCAGAGCAAATGGAATCCGTATCCGGATTGCGATGTCCGATAACAAAAACTGGGTTCATGCACTGATGCTCCTTTATGTGATAAGGGATGGCTCCCCTTCGGAATCCGTTTGATGGAATGAAACCTTGTGGTTTGATTGTATCATTTAACCGGGGAAATAGCAAGGTACGGAAGAGGAATCCAACCCCAAACCATCTGCAACCGCATTGCGTATGCGATGGAGCTGACCGTACGGATTCCGCCGCTGCACCGAAAATCCTGCCGAAGTCCGCTTCTCCGTCTGCTCGCCTACCTTTTGAAAAACCGAAAATCGCAGCAGTCACCGCCGCAGCCCAGCGTTTTTGTGCGCGAAAAGCCGAGCTTGCGCAGTCCGCCGTAGGTCACGTCATCCACGTCGCAAAACAGCGGACACAGCTCCGGACAGCCGTTTTCCTGGCACGCCGTGTGCCAGAGACACTTGGTAATCGACGCGGAAAAGTGCGTTTTGTCGTGTTCCTGTGTACTCTCCCACAAGTCGGAGGTGCGCATGACTTTGAGAAAACAATAGCTGTAAATCCGATAAAATCCCGGCACAAGCTCCATTTTCGCCGTGAAAGCGTGCTTTTCTGCCGCCACCCAGTCCATCATGTACGTCCGCATATGCGCAAAGGTTTCCTCTGCAGGCAGCTCTGCCTGCAGCACCTTGTACAGCGCAATGCGCGGCAGAATGGTCTGCACCAGTGCTTTCATCTGGCTTTTGGACCTGCTTGCTGCGATTTTGATTAACATATCCAACGTTTTTTCCTGCCGTGAAAACAGCAAGCCGCCCCTGCTCCCGCCGAAGGTCTGTACCAGAAACTCCTTAATTTGCTTTTGCTGTTTGCTTTGCATAATTTCTTCATCTCTTTGCTTTTGCGGGATTCCAGTGTCAATCGTCAGTTAGTTCATCCTAACTATATCACACCGGCTTTCAATATGCCACCTTAATATACGAAAACCCTGCCGTTAATCGACACGGGATTGCTTTTCGCCAGTCTCGTTTGCTTTGTTATTCCGCGCAGAAATACGCAGTCTGCAGTTTCCCAGGGGGCTTATACCGTACCACTCTCGTTCCGCGAGCATGGCAGAAATGGAAAACTACCTGCAAAAAATTGAAGGAAATAGAAAGAAAGGAGCGTCTGGCAAGTACAGCAGACGTGACAAGGAGAACCTGCAGATTGCAGAGAAGGTGGAACAGCTACCTATGCAGCATCCGGACAAAGGCTATCGCCGTATCCGAGATGACATCGTTGGTATCCTGCTCAGTGAGCCGGCACTCGACGGCAAGGCGTCTGCTCTACCCACCGAAGCGTTTCAGTGAGATCGGTTTGGGTAATCTTCCAAAATCATTCGTACACCAAGACAATCCCATTCCTGTATCGTCAGCCTTTTGTCTCCCCGTGCGCGATACTATCCTCAAATTTCATCCATATTGTTAAAACTGCGAAAAATGCCTTGCATATTCCACACAAAAAGTGCTATAATCATTGCGAAAAAATAAAAAGGAGGCAAGCCCTATGGACAGTTGTGACAGACGAAATGTACATATGACGATGGATACAGACTATACTGCTGTTTCGAGTGTCCGTAAGCATCCTCTTTTGAAATAAGCGCTGAGCCTTGCTCCATCGTGATGAACAAGTCCACAACTGATGTTTGTGTCACTGTATCTGTTACGGTGGATTTTTTGTGCCCTTTTCCGGGCACAGAAGGAGGCTGATTATGAAAAAAGCAACATGGAAAAAAACATCTTTTGCCGAAAAAATCGTTGAGATCATCCGCACCTCCCCTTCGATCAATGAGATGCGGGAACAGCTGCAGGATTATCACGACAACGATATCGCACAAAGTCTGCAATTCCTAAACCGCGCGGAACGCAATCTGCTGTACAGCGCACTTGATGCGGAATGGCTGGCGGAGATCATCTCCTATCTGGATGATCCGGCAGAATACATTGATGAAATCGGCATTGATAAGCTGGCCGAAATTCTGAACGAAATGGACGCGGACGACGCGGTCGATCTGTGGGAGAACATCGACGAAAGCGTAAAAGTAAAGCTGCGCCCGATGATCGATGACGAAACCAAGTCAGCCATCCTGCTTATCAATTCCTATGACGACAGCGAAGTCGGCAGCCTGATCACGACCAACTACATCTGCATCAAGCAGAACCTGACTATTCGGCAGGCCATGCACGAGCTGGTAAAGCAGGCCGGTGAAAATGACAACATCGGAACGATTTATGTGGTCGATGATAAAAACCGCTTCTGCGGTGCAATCGATCTGAAGGATCTTATCGTTGCCCGAGAGAATGTTCCGCTGGATTCCATCATCAGCTACGCGTATCCGTATCTGCTCGACCACGAGAAAATCTCAGAGAGCATCGAGAAGATCAAAGATTATGCCGAAGACTCCCTGCCGGTGCTGAATAAGGATAGAAAGATCATCGGTATCATCACCGCACAGGACGTTGTCGAGGCCGTGGATGACGAGCTCGGCGAGGACTATGCAAAGCTCGCCGGTCTGTCCGCCGAGGAGGATCTCAACGAAACCACCAGGGAAAGCATGAAAAAGCGCCTGCCGTGGCTGATCATCCTGCTGTTCCTCGGCATGGGCGTTTCGACCGTTGTCGGTGCATTTGAAGGCGTTGTAGCCGTGCTGCCGGTCGTTATCTGCTTCCAGTCGCTGATTCTCGATATGGCCGGCAACGTCGGTACGCAGTCGCTGGCGGTTACGATTCGTGTGCTGATGGATGAAAAACTGAGTGCTAAGGACAAGCTGCACCTCACCTTCAAGGAAATGAAGGTCGGCACCTGCAACGGCGCGCTGCTCGGCATTATGGCACTTGTCTTTCTCGGTGCATACATAGCGCTGTTCAAGGGTTATGCCGTCGGACATGCGTTCCTGATCTCCGGCTGCGTCGGCATATCACTGCTTGTGGCGATCGTGATTTCCAGTCTGGTCGGTACGCTCGTGCCGATCCTGTTCCATAAAATCAAGATAGACCCGGCGGTTGCGTCCGGTCCGCTGATTACGACAATCAACGATCTGGTTGCCGTTGTAACCTATTACGGTCTGGCATGGCTGCTGCTGATTCAGCTTTTGCACATTGTTTGAGCGAAAAAACACCCTCTATATCGGATGATATAGAGGGTGTTTGCTATCTGTTTTTGCTTTTAATCATGCTTTCTGCGGATACCGAAGTACGCCAGTCCCATTGCGGACAGACCGCACAGAGCCGCCCACAGACCGCCGATATCGCCGGTTTTCGGAACGCTGGACGTCGGAGTCTTGCTGTCGGGAATGTTCACTGTCTTCGTTTTATCCGGCGTCTTGGTCTGTGTTTCCGGCTTGGTCGTCGGAACCTTGCCGTCCGGGATGTTCTCCGTCGGCTTCAGCGGATCAAGCGGTGTAGGCTGATCCGGAATGTCAACCGGAGGCTTCGGATCGGGATCGGGAGTCGGTTTCGGGGCCGGCTTGTGGTGACCGCCGCCGCCACCGCCGCCGCCGGATCTCTTGCTGTTGGTGATGGTAAAGCCATCTGCCATGCTGCCGGAAATCGAGGTATTAAAGCCGTCAACGGCCTCCTCTTCGACGGTATAGGTGTAAGCGCCGTCCAGATTTGCAAAGGTGTACGACCAGGTCTTGCCGTCCTTGTCGGTGGATCTTTCGCTCAGAAGCACCGTACCGATTGCGGTTCGCGTGCCGTCCTTCGCAATGCGGATAAGGTTTACGGTAACAGCGGTCGGATACGCGCTTGCGCCGCTCCAAACCTTGTGTACGGTGAGGGAAACCGGATTTTCCAAGGTGTCCTCACCCGGAATGATCACTTCGCCGTTTGTGCCGACACCACCGCCGCGTTCTGCGGTATTGCCCATAATCTTGAGCGGTGCGGTTTCAGCCAGTGCCTTGCTCTCTGCGGAAACAACAGCCTTGAGACCGTAGCCATTGGTCGCACCGGAAGCCGGCTTAACCGGGGCACCCGGGTTCGCTGCATCATAGCGGTCGCCTCCGAAAGCGCCGTAGTTTGGATCACCCGCGGCGATTGAGGTATCGCGGTACCAGGTTACCAGTCCGCCGCCGTACATCTTGCCGCTGAAGCTGGTGGAAAACGTCTTGTCCCACTTAAGCAGGAATGCCGCATCATCAGCAGATTTGCCTGCCGTATTGCCGAATACAGCTGCATCCGTGCCAAGGCTTACCGTGCCCACCGGGCAGGACCAAATGCCGCCGCCCTGAATGGCTGCCTTGTTTGCGGTAATCAGCGCATTCTTAATCGTGATCGACCACGGTGCATGGCTGACGTAAACGCCGCCGCCCTGTCGATACGCCGTATTGTTCACGATATTGCCGCCTTCGAGTACAACGCGGTTTCTGCCGGACCAGCTGTATACACCGCCGCCGCAGGATGCCGTATTGTCCGAAATCGTGCCGTCGGTCATGTGGAACCAGCCGCCGCCAACCGTGTCATTCTCGCTCAGAACGGCCGTTGCAACGCCGCCGCCCATGCCGTTGGTCTTGTTGCCGGTAATCGTGCCGTTTGTCATTTCAAACGATGCGTTGTCCTCTACGAAGACACCGCCGCCGCCTGCATTCGGCTGCTGAATTGTAGCGGAATCGACTGCCGTGCTGTTGCCGGAAATCGTACCGCCGGACATGGTGAACTTGCCGTTCTCACGCACGCATACACCGCCGCCGCGCTTTGCCGTGTTGTCTGCAATCGTGCCGCCGCTCATGGCAAGAGACGAAGTGCCGTTTACGAGTACACCGCCTGCCGCGTTATACTCCGATGCGGTATTGCCCGAAATCGTGCCCTCGGTCATCGTCATGGTGCTGTCTGCGAGGGCAACCGCGCCGGAATACTGGTTCTTGAACATACATCCGGTGATTTTGCCGCCGTTCATGGCAAATTTGCCGCCGTTCTTCACATAAACCGCGCCGCAGTTTGCGGACGAAGCGGAAATGCTGCTGAGCTCGCCGTTCCCCATGGTGAAGGAGCCGCCGTCCACCGTAATCGCACCCATGTTCGAGCCGCTCAGGCTCATACGGGTGATCGTGCCGCCGTTCAGCGTCATTGCGCCGTTTACCTCGGCAAACGAGCCGTTAGCGATGCGGAAGCATGAGAAATTGAAGCTGCCGTCCAGAATCAGCGCCGCGCCTTGCTCCACGCGGAAAGCCGGACCGGCGAAGCCGTTCTTGAACACAACCGAAAGGCCCTTGCCTTCATCGGTCAGCGTGATGGTCTTGCCGGACGGAATCGTAACCGTGCTGTCTACAATGAAGCTCTTGTTTGCGGTAATGGTGGTGTTTCCCTCTGCCGCGTCAACGGCCTGCTGCAGCGTGCTTTCTTCGCCTTCGCGGATATTTGCGCCATCGACAGTGACCGCAAACTTTACAGCAACACCGGCAGGAATCGTCAGCGGATTCGAGTCAATCGCAACATCTGCCGAGCATGCTTCAATATAGAAGTAGGTGATATTGGTATCGTTGTTAAATGCCTTTCTGTCGATGGTCTGCAGCTGGCTTTTGCCCTTGCCCTGTTCGCCAATCTGCACAGAATTCAGCTTGGTGCAGGTGCTGAATGCACCGGCCGAGATGGTCTGTACGCTATCGGCAAGCTCCAGTTTTTCGATACCGGTTCCCGTAAACGCTGCCGTACCGATGGAAACAACCCCTTCGGGGATGATCAGCGTGCCGGAAAGATTCGAGCAACTGTAAAATGCGTAGTTGCCAATATTTTTCAGCGTGCTTGGGAACGTAACACTGCTGATGGCCGTGCCGCGAAATGCATAGATACCCAGAAAAGTCAGCGCATTCGGCAGAACCAGATTGCCCTCAATCTTGACATCCCTAAACGCATAATTTCCAATCGAAGTGACCGAATTCGGAAGCTGTAATTCTCCGGTCAGACCGCTGCCATCGAATGCGCGTTCTCCAATCGACGTAACAGAATCCGGCAAATGCAGCTCGGTCAGACCCTTACAGTTGCTGAACGCACTCGTGCCGATGGCCGTGATATGAGACCAGTCAACGCCGGTAATTCCGGTGTTCAAAAATGCACCTTCCGGAATTTCGGTAATGCGTTCCGGCAGAACAACCTTACCAGTAATATCCGTCATGTTAGCGAATGCGCGGACACCCAGAGACTCGAGCGCATCAAAGGTATGCTCCCCCAGCTCCAGCGAGAAGGACTTCATATTATTGAAGGCTTCCTGTCTAATGCTCGTCAGTGCGGAGAAATTCAGGCCTTCCAGCGTAGTCAGCGAAGAACAGTTCATAAATGCCTGAATACCGACAGAAGTAACTTTGGACAGATCAGCGACCGAAGTCAGCGCCGAGCATGCCGTGAACATATAGTTGCCGATTGCGGTAATATTATCCATGCCGACAACAGTCGTCAGCGACTTCTGACCGCGGAAGGCATACTCGCCGATTTCCAGCGGCAGACCGCCCAGATCAACGGTTTCCAGTGCGAGACTGCGGTGATTTGCCCAGTCAAACGCATGATCCTGAATGCCGACAACCTTGTATTCCTTATCGTCATAGGTTACGGTTTCCGGAATAACCAGCTTGGTCACGCTGTCTGCGCAGCCGGTAACAACGGCATCGCCCGAGGAAACATCATACCGGATGCTGTCCTGCGTAAACGCGGTGACTGCATAGGTCGCAACCAGCTTTTCTTCAGCAGGCTTCTCCTCTGCCGGAATCTCAGCCGCAGGCGCTTTCTCAGCCGGTGCGGACGGTGCCGGTACGGACGGTGCCGCCTCGGTCGGCGATGCAGATGTACTCGGCGATGCAGACTCGCCCGGTGCAGACGGCTCGCTCGGTGCAGACGGCTCGGCGTTCTCGCCGGTGCCTCTGTCGGAGCGGGGCTGCTCGTGTCCGGTGTGCTTTCTGTACCGCCGTTCTCCGCTTCCGGAGCGGATGCTGCGGGATCGCCGCTCTCGGAGTAACCGGTGTCGGTGCTGCCGTCTTCCGCTTCAGCCGCAAATGCGGCAAAAGTACCCGTACTGAACGTCAGATTAAGCGACAGCAGAATGGCCATCAGCCTTGTAAACTTTTTGCTCATACTACTCAGTCCTTTATCATGAAATCAGGAAATATATCCTCCTCGCCGGTGGTCCGTATCCGCGACAGGCGAGGTGTTCTCTCTGTATGGTATAGCTTACCATACAGAGGGTACGAAAAAAGGATACATTTTGGCAGAAAGCCTTCAATACTATATCGACAAAACGTAGAAATTATTGATATGCGATTGTACAATGTGCTGAAACGCGCGGTCAGGCGTGTAAAAACAATCAAAATCTGCACGAAATATCCAGTATCGATGCGTCTGACAGATATAATTTTTTCTGTTAATCAATAAAATATATCCAATTTTACAACTTAAATCAGATATACTATAATATTATGCAAAAAACGAGGTGAGCACATGAAGCCCAAAATACAGACTATGATACTGTTTTTTCTGACAGCGGTGTTTGCCGTCAGCGCATTCATGCTGGTGCGCCAGATGGCGAGCTACCGTGCAGGTGATGAAGCCTACGCCGAGGCTTCCGAGATTGCCGCGATACCCGAAGTGCTGGAAACGGAAACCGTTCAGCAGCCAACCGAACAGCCGCAGCAGGAAACGCAGACCGAACCCGAACCCGCTCCGTCTGCCGACCCGTATGCGCAGGCGCTGGAGCAGATGGACCTGCCTGCTCTGCAGCAGGTCAACAGTGATGTCATCGGCTGGATTGCCATTCCGGGCACCGAGATTTCCTATCCGCTGGTGCAGGGCACGGACAACGACTATTATCTGACACACACCTGGAACCAAAACAGCAGCGCAGTCGGCGCGATTTTCATGGACTGCCGCTGCTCTGCCGATTTCAGCGGCTTTAACACCATCGTGTACGGTCACCGGATGAACAACGGCTCGATGTTTGCCGCGCTGAAGCACTACAAAAAGCAAGATTTCCTGCAGGCACATCCGCAGGTATATGTGACCAATGCAAGCGGAACCCATGCGTACAGAATCTACGCGGCCTATGAGGCATCGCTTGACGGAACCGCGTATTACAGTGCGTTTTCCGACGAAACGATCAAAAAAACCTTCATTGACGAAGGCGTTTCCCTGTCGGTGATCCGTACCGGCGCAGTACCGACCGTAAACGACCATATCCTCACACTTTCCACCTGCACCGGCAACGGGCACGCAACCCGCTGGGTAGTGCAGGCGGTCATGGAATAAAAAAGCATCCCGCTTGCTGTGCTTCAGCAAGTGGGATGTTGTTATATGCCCTTATTCTTCCTCGTCCGCCAGCTTTGCCACGCGGACAAATTCATCCATTTCGCGTGTGCGCCATTTTTCCTTGTGGCTGAAAATCTGGCGGTAGAGCGAAATATAGCAGTCCTCGACCGATAAACGGATCAGCCTTCCCTCTTTTACGCTGTTCTCGACCGCGTACCACGGCAGAAAGGATACACCGCGGTCAATCTCGAGCATGCGAATGAGCAGCGAGGTATCGCCGCACTCGAGCGACGGTGTAAGGATGGTCCGCCGCGCGGCAAGACGGCGGTTGAGTACACGGCGATAGTTATCCTGCTCGGTGAGGAAAAACGGCTGCGTAAGCAGTTCCTCAATCGTCAGTTCTTTTCCGCCCAGCTTCTCGCGCAGCGATGCAGACGCCACAAATACGATCTCCTCGCGCTGCTCCATCAGCTTGTTCCAGTTGTTGCTGTACAGCGGCTCATCAAGCACATAGATCATGTCCAGCTCGCCGCGTTCCATATGCTCAATCAATTCTTCCGGCTCACCGACCGTGATACGGATAGACACTTTCGGGTTGAATTTACGGTACAGATGCAGCACCGTCGGCAGCTTAAGACATGCAAGCGACTCAATCGTGCCGATATGCAGCGAACCGCGCAGCTCTGCCGTGGATGTGACCGACATACGCGCCTGATTGACCTGATTCATCACATCGCACGCGTGGCTGAGAAAACGCTCGCCTGTGTCGGTCAGCGCGATACGCTTTCCCATGCGGTCGAACAGACGCGTGTCCAGTTCCTCCTCCAGCTGGCGTATCTGCACCGTTACCGCCGACTGTGAGTAGCCGAGGCTCTCTGCTGCGCGTGAAAAACTCTTAAACTGTGCTACTCGAATAAAGGTTGCAAGCTGCCGAAGCTCCATGGATTTCCCTCTCTCCCCTATATTATCAATATTTTGAATCGAAATGATAAAATATATGAATTTGACTTAACCCATTAAACAGAATATACTAAATCTGCAAAGAGGTCAAGAAAGAAATTGGAGGTTTACCACAGATTTTTTATTTATCCTTTTTACACAAAAACCGCGTCCTATTTTACTGCATTTCGCCTAAAATAGGCGGTTCTTTTTGTGTCCGGAGGCAAAAATCTCGGCAGACTTCCACGGCAGCAGACCACAGAGGGGCAAACAAACGGTCTGCGCCGCAAAGGGTGACACCGCATAACCGAACAAGTGCGCTTTCCGCAAAGTGCCGCAGTTCAAATTGTTTGGTGCTGCCCGCCAAAAAGGAGGAAAAAGAAATGGAAGAAAAGAAAAAATTCAAACTCGGATTACTGCCCAAGCTCATCATCGCCATTATTGTCGGCATCCTGTTCGGCCAGTTCCTGCCGGAAGGCTTCTGCCGCTTTGTGGTAACGCTCTCGTCGTTCTTCAGCCAGTTCCTGTCGTTTATCATCCCGCTGATGATCCTCGCGTATGTTACCATGGGCATTGCTAACCTCAAGAGCGGCGCGGGCAAGCTGCTGCTCATCACGGTTGCCATCGCCTACTGCTCGACCCTGATCGCAGGCTCGGCTTCGTTCTTTGTAGCCGACACCCTGTTCCCGCACTTCATGAGTGCAGATGCGCTCGACAAGATCGCCGCAACCGCAGGCAACTCGCTGGAGCCGTACTTCAGCCTGGAAATCCCGGCGCTGATGAACACGCTGTCCGCTGTTGTTACGGCGTTTGTGCTCGGTCTGTGCATGTCCAGCCTGCGCGGCAAGACCATCGGTGACACGCTGTACAACGGCGTTTCCGACTTCTCCGGCATCATTGACTGCGTACTGCACAAGGTCATCATTCCGCTGCTGCCGCTTTACATCTGCGGCACGTTCACCGATATGACCAAGTCCGGCAAGACCTTTGCTATCCTCGGTATTCTGTGGAAGGTATTCATCGTTGTTATCATCATGCACCTGATCTGCATCTGCATCCAGTTCGTAATTGCAGGTCTGGTCAGCCACAAGAACCCGTTCACGCTCATCCGCAACCAGATTCCGGGCTACGCAACCGCACTGGGCACCCAGTCCTCTGCGGCTACCATTCCGGTCAACCTGCAGTGCGCTGAGGCAGACGGCGTTTCCTCGGAAATCCGCAACTTTACGGTTCCGCTGTGCGCGAACATCCACATGGCAGGCTCGATGATCACCATTACCGCCTGCGCTACCGCAGTCTGCCTGATGAACCAGCTGCCCATCTCCATCGGCACCGTTATCCCGTTCATCATGACGCTCGGCATTGCCATGGTGGCGTCTCCCGGTGCGCCGGGCGGCTCCATTATGACCGCCCTGCCTTTCCTGTACATGATCTTCGGCACCGAGGCCGGCGACCCGAGCGGCCCGATCTGCGCCATCATGGTTGCACTGTACATCACGCAGGACTCGTTCGGCACCGCCTGCAATGTTTCCGGCGACAACGCGATCGGTGTGATCGTAGAGACCATCTACCGCCGGTTTATCTGCAAATCCTCCGCTCAGTAAGGAGAATCCCCTATGTCCTTTATCAGTGTTTTTGATGTGCTGGGACCGAATATGATCGGCCCCTCCAGCTCGCATACCGCCGGTGCCGCCGTTATCGCGTATCTGGCGCATAAGATGATCGCGCCGCCGCTTAAAAAGGTGGATTTCACCCTGTACGGCTCGTTCGCCAAGACCTACCACGGCCACGGCACTGACCGCGCACTGCTCGGCGGCATCATGGGCTTTTCGACCGATGACACCCGCATCCGCAATTCGTTTTCGATTGCGACCGAGCGCGGTCTGTCCTACTCATTCACGCCGTGTGAGACCGAGACCGATGTTCATCCGAACACCGTGGACATCCGCATGGAGAATGCCGCTGGTCAGGTAATGACCATCCGCGGTGAGTCGCTCGGCGGCGGCAAGTGCCGCATCGCGCGCATTAACGGCGTTGAGGTTGACTTTACCGGTGAATACAGCACGGTCATCGTCGTTCAGCAGGACAAGCCGGGCGTCGTGGCGCACATCACCAAGGTGCTCAGCGACAAGGGTGTAAACATTGCATTCATGCGCCTGTTCCGCGAGTCCAAGGGCAACACCGCCTACACCATCGTCGAGTCGGACGGTCATTTCCCCGAGGGCATTGAGGAACCGCTCAAAAACAATCCCAACGTCCACGACGTCATGATCATCGAACCGTAAGGAGGAGAGCAGATTATGGATTTCAAAAACGCATCCGAGCTGCTTGCACTCTGCACGCAGCAGCAGCTCCCCATCTCCGAGATCATGCGCCGCCGCGAGTGCCAGCTGGGCGAAACCACGCGTGATGAGGTCACGCACCGTATGAAGAGGGCGCTTGAAATCATGCGCTCATCCGCGCTGACACCGCTCAAAACGCCGGTCAAGTCCATGGGCGGCCTGATTGGCGGCGAAGCAAAAAAACTGGCGCAGCACGCGGCCAAAGGCCGCTCCATCTGCGGGGATGTGCTGCACAAAGCGGCGCAGTACGCGATGGCAGTACTTGAGGTAAATGCTTCTATGGGTCTGATTGTCGCAGCACCGACCGCAGGCAGCGCCGGTGTTCTGCCGGGTATGCTGTTTGCCCTGCAGGACCGCTACAACATCTCGGACGAACGGCTGATTGACGCCCTGTTCAACGCCGGTGCGATCGGCTACCTCGCCATGCGCAACGCAACCGTTGCAGGCGCGGTCGGCGGCTGTCAGGCTGAGGTCGGCATCGCTTCCGCAATGGCGGCCAGCGCAGCTGTCGAGCTCATGGGCGGCAAGCCTGAACAGTGCCTTGACGCGGCCTCCACCGTGCTGATGAACATGCTCGGTCTGGTCTGCGACCCGGTCGGCGGACTGGTCGAGTATCCGTGCCAGAACCGCAACGCGGCAGGTGTAGCCAACGCACTCGTTGCCGCTGAGCTCTCGCTCGCGGGCATTCACCAGTTTATCCCGTTCGATGAAATGCTCGATACCATGTATGCGGTCGGCCGCCGCATCCCCATCGAGCTGCGCGAGACAGCCCTCGGCGGCTGCGCTGCCACACCGTCTGCATGTGCAAAATGCGGACTGTGCTCGTAAATCAGATCATATCGATACTCTTTTTCGCAGGACATTCCCACCCCTCGGGAATGTCCTTTTCGCTTACAGAATAAGCTCTTATCATGAAAGCAGAACCGCCCAAATCGAACTATCCCTCCCGGGCAGTAACCGGGAGGGATAGTTGTATCATCTGATTGTTACTGATACTCCGCATTGAGGAACATGGACTTGATGGCGACAACCTCATCGTATTCCTCCTGCGAGACGGTGACATCCGCATTCAGCGCCTTCAGGTCAACCTTCACAACGTCGAGCGCCTGCGCAGCGGTCACTGCGCGGCCATCCATGACGGCACGCTGCATGCGGCGCAGCACAACCGGATGTGCATAGCGGGCCGGCAGCGGGAAATTCAGATAGTCCGCAAGGTAAGCCTGCATTTTCTCCTGTGCCTGTGCATCATTTTGCATGATGGAGGTACGGTTGTTGCGTGCTGTCGGCAGGACGCTGAAGCCTGCAAACGTAAATATCGCGGCAAGGCCGAACAGCGTAAAATAAATCGAAAACGAGCCGTGACGCACGAAGGAAACGATACCGTAAGCCAGCGCCGCAAATCCAAGCAGTGTGATCGCCATAGCGGCCCAGCGGTAGCTGCCGTTCGTGCACTGAAAGTTCCGGCGGCGTTTTGCGGCTGCGCTCAGTCGTTCGGTCAGCTCAGGACGGCGCTCCAGATAGTCGATTGCGTTATTGAGTGCCTGCACGGTTTCCTCCGCCTGTGCGCTCATCGGCGGACGATTGCGCTCCTCTTCCTCCCGGCGGGTCTTCTCCTCGGTAATGCGCCGCTCGGCCGCCGCGCTGACACACGGAATAGACGGGTGCTCAGCTCGGATAACGCTCAGGAAATCATCGACCTGCTGCTCGTACTTGAAATTGCACACCTTCTGTCCGCCGTCGAACTCCACGACCAGATAGGACAGCGTGGCGAAAATGCCCTTGCCGGAAAAGCCGCCCTTGCTCATCGCAACGCGCTTGTACACACGCGTTACCATGGAAAACGGAACATAATACCGCCGGTCAATAAAAAAGCTGTTCAAATAGAGGGCATGCCTGCCGATGCCGCACGGACCGATTTTCCGACAGGTTTTTTTATCCTCGGCAAGCGACGCGTCATCAATACGTCCCGCGCTGAGCGGATAAGGTTTCAACATTTTCCGTCACCCCGCAATTATCGTTATGGATGGCCGCAGCCGACCGCACAAAGGAACGGCCGGCTGCAGCAATGCTATTATATTCAAGCAGATTTCTTTGCGCCGCGCTTCTTGGTCGCACGGATGAACAGTGCGAGCAGCAGTGCCGCGAATACAATACCGATCGGGTACGCCACTGCGGTATTGTAAATTACCGTGCCGTCCGCTGTCTTGCTGTTCAACAGGCTGCCGAGGCACTCCGGTGCGAGGATGAAGTAGGTGCAGGAAACTGCACTCATGAACGTAGCCGGAACAGCTGCAATCCAGAAGTTCTTCTTTTCGGTAAACAGGTACATAGCTGCTGCCCACAGAACGATCATAGCGAGCGTCTGGTTGGTCCAGCTGAAGTAACGCCAGATAACCGTGTAGTCGATCAGACCGGTTGCATTGCCGATGCCGAGGATAGCGCCGATACCGAGTACCGGGATGCACAGCTTCAGGCGGTTTGCGTACGAACTCTGATCCATGTGGAACCAGTCGGACAGCGTCAGACGAGCGGAACGGAATGCGGTATCACCGGAAGTGATCGGGCAGATAACAACGCCGATCATGGCCAGAGCAATACCAACGCCGCCCATAGTCTTGGAGCATACATCATAGATCGCTGCGGACTGACCGCCTGCCAGCGCTTCCGCCAGACCGGTGTTGAGACCGCCGGTGACCTCATACAGAGCACAGCCGGCTGCCGCCCAGATCAGTGCGATAATGCCTTCGGCTACCATTGCGCCGTAGAATACGAAGTGACCCTGCTTCTCGTTCTTCATGCAGCGCGCCATCAGCGGCGACTGCGTGGAATGGAAGCCGGAAATTGCACCGCATGCAACCGTGATGAACATAAAGCTCCAAATCGGCGTGCCGGACGGGTGCATATTGTACAGGTGAGACCAAATCTCCGGAATGGTGTAATTCGGGTTGGTGAAGATACCGATGATAACACCGACCGCCATGATGATCAGGCACATGCCGAACAGCGGGTATACCTTACCGATGATCTTATCGATCGAAATAAAAGTTGCAATAAAATAGTAAACCAGGATGAGGATCAGCCAGAACAGCGTGGTCGAAAGCACACCGGACACACCGTTGCTCTTGCACAGCGTAACGATCAGACCGGCCGGGCCGACTGCAAATACCGTACCGACCATGATCAACAGTACAACTGAGAACACACGCATGATATTCTGCATGGTGTGACCGAGGTACTTGCCGGTAACCTCTGCGATGGAGGCACCGTCGTTTCGCTCACTGATCATGCCGGAGAAGTAATCGTGTACGCCGCCGGCAAAAATGGTACCGAATGTGATCCACAGGAATACGACCGGGCCCCAGAGGGCGCCCTGCAGGGCACCGAAGATCGGGCCAAGGCCGGCGATGTTCAGCAGCTGTACCAGAAACAGCTTCCACTGCGGCATGACAACGTAGTCAACGCCATCGTTAATGCGAACTGCCGGCGTTTCCCGGTCATCCGGGCCAAAGGTTTTGTCCACAATTTTACCATAAGTAAGATAGCCGGTGATCAATAATAATAAGCATACGATAAAGCTGATCATATTATCTCCTCCTCTATACCGGCTGCGAAAGCATGACTTTCGCATAAAAATCACCGAAAAGCCTACTTTTGGAATTCCTCTTTTTCCCTTTCGGCAATCCCTATTATGAACCTATGATATAAAAACCACAAGGACAATATGTTATAATTTTAACAAGAAAAATTTGCCGAAATTTGTTTCCTTTAGAAAAAACTATCAGCGCAATAAAATCCCCCGACCAATGGCCGGGGGATTCGTTCGCCCTTATAGGAAAGTATTTACTTTTCCAGTTCGGTCCAATCACGAGTTTCGCGCAGCTTGCTCCACTTCTCGTGCTTGTTTCCCTTGATGTCGTAATAGTGGCTGTTCGTAGCCTCCTGTACGGCCAGGTAATACCATGCGGAAGTATCGGAGTTGTCGCTCCACTTGATCATGTCGTTGTGCAGATCCTTTGCAGTCTCCGGAAGGCGCTTGAGGACGCGGTTTACGAGCATCATCGCCTCAGCACGGGTGATCTTGTTATTCGGACGGAAGGTGCCGTCGGTATAACCGTTGATCCAGCCGTTGTTGGCAGCGGCGCTGATTTCGTTCTTTGCCCAGTGGGATGCAATGTCGCTGAAGTCAACAGCGGTCGTGTTGGCCTTGTCGTCAAAACGAGCTGCGATCGCAGCGAACTCCGCACGGGTGATCGGCGCATTCGGATTGAACTTGCCCTGGCTGTCGCCCTTCACGATGCCCATAGCGCTCAGCGTAGAAACAGCGTGGTTGTACCATGCGCCGGCTGCTACATCGGAGTAGCTGTTGGACTTGGTGGAGTTTGCATTGCGGGTCTCATCGGTGAGCAAACGGAAGAAGATGGTTGCTACCTCAGCACGGGTAATGCCGTTCTGAGGACGAACGGTGCTGTCCGGATAGCCTACGATGTAAGCATAGTGGTCATCGCCGTTCAGACCGGTCGGTACATCATCCGGAATGGTAACGGTGGGCTTGCGGCCGCCGCCGCCACCGCCGCCGGAAGAAGATCTTCTTGCGTAGGTGTAGGTAAAGACGGTGTCAGCCTTGATTTCCATGTCAACCTTCGGCTCAACATTCCAGCTGCCAGCACGATAGTCAGCGTCCGGGGTATTGCCTGCCTGTGCGATGTTGGATTCAACCAGCTTCGGCTGAACCGTTTTGCCAGTTTCCATGTTAATCGTGGAAACGTAGAAGATAATGTCCTTGTTATCCTTCGTGTGGCTGTCCCACTTGCCGTTTACTACCTTTTCGGTTACCTTGTACTGGTAACGATCGGGAATGCCGTCACCCTTGTTTTCGGGATCCTTGGAATCGCCCTTGGTGTCAGGATCATAGAACAGCTTGAGCGTCAGCTTCGGAACAGTGCCATCTGCATTTTTAGTCACCGTACCGCTTGCAAGGTAACCATCTGCATGCAGATTCAGCACATAACCAGTGTAACCCTTCGACTTGGCAGTAATGGTCTCATTCAATGCTGCAGTACCGGTTTCGGTATCAGCTTCGACAATTTCATATCTCTCAGTCGTCGGATTGTACTTGTAGTGCTCGATGGCGTACGCGTACTTCGGTACAGTAGCGTAGGTGTAGGTGAATACGGTGTCGTTTGCAACCGTCGCACCAACAACAGGGGTCGTATCCCATTTGCCTTCGCAGTAACCAGCAGCCGGCTTTTCGCCAGCAGTCGGAATACCGTCCGGAATAACGACTTTTTCGATTGCGTTGCCGTTTGCGTCATTGAACGGAACGTAAACGATAACGCCAGCGTTAGTGTCATTGTTCCAGTTGCCGTTTACAACCTTGAAGGTCAGACGGTATTCCCATGCGTCCGGGATGCCGTCACCCTTCTCTTCCGGCTTCTCCCGGTCGCCCTTGGCGTCAAGGTAGTAGTGGAGGTTAATGGTTACAACTTCTACCAGCCTACCGTCCTGCGAAGCAGGGGTAATCGTGGTCATAGACGGAACATAAACGTAGTTCTGCTGGTTCTTCGCATAGTCCGCGTAGAGAGACGCAATCGACGTACCCTTAACAGCAGTACCCTTCTTCGAGAAAGCCATGTCGGCAATCTCGTCACCATTTTCATCGTAGAAATGCTGGTTAATGGTGTACTTATACTCCGGATCCGGATTCTTCACGTAGTTCGGAGTAAAGATAACATCATGTGCAGGCATGGTGAACTTGCCGTCAGTAATCTTTACACCCTCCGTCTCAAGCGTCCAACCAGTAAAGGTGAAGCCGTCCTTTTCAGGATAGTCTTTCTTTACAGATACCTCAGAATTAACATCGTGAGACTCTTCTTCATACGTGGTTTCATCTTCATTCTGGTAGATTACCTTGTAGGACTTCGGCGTCCACTTTGCGTACAGAGTCAGGTCTGCATTCGGCATCCGATCGCCAGTCTGGTACGGCTTATTGTTTGCTTCATCGTACCAACCGTCGAACCTATAGCCTTCACGAGTAATTTCTGCATCAGTCGGAAGCGTCAGCTCCATCTTGGGGTAAACCTTATCCTTGCTGTAGCTGCCGTCAGCAAGCGTACCGCCGTTCGCATCATAAGTCAAATTATGAGAAGTTGCGGAAACATAAATCTTAACGGTAGCATTGCGCTCGTCATTCGTAACCTTAGCAAGATCAAGGCTAAACTGATACTCACCATTTACCTTCTCAGGCTTTCCGAGACCCTCCGGGTCAAGTACTACACTATCAATCATGTAATCCGCAGTCTCCGTCTGACGAACACGTACCGCAGAAACATTAACGGCCGAATTGTACCAGAACGTCTCACTGCGGAGCTCTTTACCAGCATCGAGACCATCCTTAATAATAACCTGATAAGTTACGCTGCGGCGTTCAGGATACTGTATCCAGTTCGGTTCAGCATTAACAGTCCAGTCGGACACGTCAATCTGAACCATCTGAGAATACTCAGTGCGAATCAGATAGTAGAATACAAGCTGAGAGCCTTCAGCAAATGCAGTCCACTTAGGCGAATTCTTTGCCTGATACTCAAGCTGACCGTCGTTGTAGCGAATATTGGTGATTTCGGTACCCTTAGCGGTCTTGTCATCGCCACCCTAGTCAGTCTGCTTTTTGTTGCTGGCATGCACACGAGCCTGCCAGAAAACGGTGTTGTAGGCCGCGTCTGCAGTTGCTTCGCGCTCAGCGGGTGCGAGGTCGGTAACAGCCTTGCCATTGCCGACAACAGCTTCGTTGATGGTCATCGAGTTGCCATCGTCACCGACTGCCCGACGGTTGGTCAGCCAATATTCAGCCTCGATGGTCTGAACCTTATTGGCATAAACATCAACTGCGTTATCGCTATTACCGCTCGTCGTTGCAATTTCATTTGCCGGAGAATTGCTTACTGCATCATTATTCTGAGAATCATTTTCATTGGAACTGCTATTATTGCCAGTCTCCTCGATGTCCGTACCGCCGGACGGTGCCTGTGCAGGATCCGGATTCTCAATCTGTCCTGCCTGTGCAGTATCCTGAGGCTCAGTCTGTCCTTGGGTCTCAGCATCGGGAGTTTTTTGAATGGTGTCTTCTGCGGGAGTACTGTCAACAACCGGCATCTGGTCTTCCGGTGACGGAAGGGTGGTGATGCCTTCATCGCCGGCCAGCGCCCAGGTCGGGCACATGGTCAGCGCCATGATAGTCGCAAGTGCTCCTGCGAGCAGACGTTTACGCATATTCTTTTTTAACATAGGAATACCTCCTTGGTCAGCGTGCATGCTGATCGAGAGGGATTGCAAATGTATTTCTGGCAACCGGCTGCCATGCGGAAAGAGACTTTCCGTTTAGGCCCCTGGCTTTGCGAGACCGGCTTTCACCGATGGTGCCTTTGTCTGTACAACTTGCTCCTCAACGAGCCGCACAGATCATGTGTTTGTGGGTTTGCGATAATCTCAGAATGCAATGCAGTTTCAACCTCCAAATAAAATACCCCCTTTACAGCGCGCATAGCTCTGCAAGGGGGTATAAAGCACCTTTGGCAGCCGGCTGCCATGCGGAAGAAAGTCTTCCGTTTAGGCCCATTTAGCTTTGCGACACCGGTTTTCACCGGCTGTGCCTTTGTCTGTACCTGTACCCCTTTACGGAAGTCATGCACAGAATTTTACGATCTTTTCTGTCGGCAGACACGCCGGACTGCATACACAGCCCTTTGCCTGCGCAGGACAGAAATCCTCCGGATCCTCTTCTTTAGTATACCATAAATGCCCGCGAACAACAAGCAAATACTGTAAAAACGAAGAAGAGTTTCAATCCGGAATCGTTTTTTATGCAAGAAATCGCCGCTGATTGGGCATAAACATATCCCATCAGGACCATTTGCATACAAAATGAAATGAAAAAGTGTTAAGCCGCAGCTACTGCAAGCGCATCGCTAGTGCTGGTGTAGGTCAGCGGAGATACACAGTCATGCAGGGTTTTTGCGTTCTTCACGCTGCGGGTAACCGCGTAGGTCAGGTCAATCTGATACCACTTGCCATTCAGGTTTACCTTGTTCCAAGCGTGGTAGCTAGAGCCGGCGTAACCCTTGGTCAGTGCACACGGGATGCCCTGGCTGCGGCACATTGCTGCAAACAGCGAGGAAAAATCGTAGCAGATACCGGTGGTGCCCTTCAGGGTAGCGGCGGTATCCGGGATGTACTTGGTGATCGTGCCGCTGGTGATCTCATTCGCCAGCTTGTTATCATAAGTATAACGGCTTGCCATATAGTTGTAGATGGCGATAACCTTAGCCTCATCGGTCTTGGCGTTCCTGCAGAGCTCAGCAGCCTTAGCGGATACCGTATCACCCTTGGAGAACTGAACCTCGGAAGTGGAGACCAGATACGGAGTGTAGCTGTCCTTAACGGTTACGTTCATGGACTTGGACTCGACCTGCTGATAGGACGTACCAGAAACGTTGCGGTACAGCGTTACGGTGTACTTGCCGTTGCCCTTATCGAGAGAGAAGGAAGCATCCTTGCCGCTCGGGCAATCATAGAATACAGTCTTGCCGCCGTTGTACTGAATACCAACCTTGAGCCTTGCACTCGAGGAGTAGTTTACGGTAACATAACCGTGAGTGGAATTACTCATATCCACAACATCATTTACTGCTGCTGCGGTAACGCCCATCGAGAGGGCAGCTGCTGCAAAAACTGCGCATGCAATACGAAAAAGCCGCTTCATATCCGGCGATCTCCTTTCGGTAACTGGCTGCCAGCCCTCTCGATGAGGGGTAAGGCCCTATAGCTTTGCGTCGCCACCTTTCGGTGGGTTTGCCATTATCGTTTGAGATGCGGTCAAAGCGACTGCATCATCTTCTTTTATCCACACTATAGCGCATCTGTCGTGTTTTGTCAACAGGGTTTTACAAAAAAAGAAAAATTATGACACATTGCCGCAGAGTTACCGAAACTATGACATTTTTCCGTCTCTTTCGCTCATATTGCAGCGGTTTGTCCGGGAATGCAGCTCGCTCCAAAGCGTGAGATGGCGGCAAAAAATCGGTAAACAGACGGCGGCAGGGGTATTCCCCTGCCGCCGCTTTCTATCGGTTGATTTGCTTATTTTCTGCCGTACAGTCTGTACAGGAACGTGACAATCTGTGCACGAGTGCAGGTCTCATCCGGACCAAACAGCGTGCTGCTGATGCCCTTGGTAATGCCCTGCTCGGTTGCCCACTTGACCGCATCGGCGTAGTAGGCGCTGTCGGTCACATCGGTAAATGCCGATGCACCGACCGAAGCCGTCGCCTTGGCCGCACGATACAGGAAGGTAACGCCGTGAGCACGGGTGCAGATGTCATCCGGGCTGAACGTAGCAGCTGTAGTGCCTACCGTGATGCCATTCTCGACTGCCCACGCGACTGCCTTAGCGTAATACTTGTCAGAAGGCACATCGTTAAAGCTGCTCAATGCACTCGGTTCAGGCGAGCCCGCCGTACGCCACAGGAAGGTTACAATCTGCGCTCTGGTGCAGGCAGCGTTTGGAGCGAACAGCGTGTCGCTCATGCCGCCGGTAATGCCCTTCTGCGCCGCCCAGAGGACTGCGTCATAGTAATAATCCTCCGCGTGCACATCGGTGAAGAAGTTGAGCATGGTGTTGTCGTCCATAAAGACTGCCTTCACCGTGACCTTGCCCGCAGGCATGACGAAGGTGTACTTGCCGCTGCCCTTGTCGGTCAGCGCAAGCGCCTTGCCGTCCTTGTCCAGCACGGTCAGGCTTTCGAGGACGTAGCCCTTGTCGGGGGTTGCCGTGATGGTCACAGTGTCGCCCTTGGATGCGGATTTGGGAGATACGGTGACAGTGCCGTGCTTTACATCATCTACAGATACCGAATAGCTGGGTGCTGAGAAGCCGCCGCCTCCGCCGCCACCACCGCCGCCGGACGAGCCGCCGCCGGAGGTAGAGTCTGTGATGCGAATGATAATCTTCTTTTCCACGATCACATTGGTGTCTGCGTTGACCGCAGCACAGATCAGGGTCATCGTGCCATCCTGATCACCAAAGCTGAGTGTATTTCCGCTGATAACGGCATGCGTATCATTCTTTTCCAGCGTCCATCGTACAGAAGCCGGATAGGCCGCCAGCTCTTCCGGAGTAAAGGCCTTGCCGAACTGATCGAGCGTCGTTGCCTTAACTGCAGACAGATCCAGCGTCGTGTTTTTCCGAACGGACGACGGAATTCCGTCTGCGGTGATTGCAGTCAGCCGTCTCGGGGCATTGACCGTCAGCGTAATGTGGTTACTCTCGATGTCGCCGGAACGGGCATAGATCTCGGTAGAATCTTCTTTCAGTGCCTTGAGTGTTCCGTTTTCGAGTGAAACCACATCCGGCTTGGAGCTAACCCATTCAAAGCTGCCGCCGGTCATTTCTCTGCCATACTGATCGTAGCCGGCAGCGGTAAACTGATCTGCAAGAACCGCATTTTCATCCAGCCGCAGGACAAAACCGTCCTTCATGTCGGCGCGAATTGTCTTGAGGATCGGCTGCTGCTCGACCTTAACAACGACATTCTTTGCAGTCTTGCCGGCAGAGGCAGAGGAGGCTTCCAGAATCACATCCGCATAGGAGGCATCCGGGACACTGCCAACCGCAACGAGCAGTTTTCCGTTTTCAATCGTGGCATTGGTCTGATTGGTGTCTGCCAGCGTCCACTCGATGTCCGACGGAATTCCACAGGGATTGCCGTGCTGATCGCGCGCCAGCAGCGGAATGCGGGACAGATCATACTCTGCGCCCTCTACTGCGGCGGGAGCGCCGTCATTATAATACAGCTCATTCAGATACGGCTTTGCCGTCACCTGTACGGGCAGCGGCTGTGCCGTCCGATAGACCTTTTCGCCCTGCTCGTCCTGTCCGACCGGATAATACAGGGTAACCGTATCCGTGCCGACTACAAGGCCGGTAATTGTGCTGCCGCTGATTGCGGCATAGCCCTTATCCGAGGCAAGCCGCCACTCGAACCGGTCATTTTGGAGCGTCATGTCCTCGCCGTACTGATCCTTGGCCTCCACATCGAGCGTGCTCAGGTCAAAGGTGTTCGCCGTATCGTCGTTATAGATCAGATCGGGAATCGTGCCGTTCACGGTCAGCGTATCGAGCTGCCGCTCGGGCAGAACCTGCAGCGGTACACGGTTGGATTCCGTGCCGTTCACTACGGCATAGATCTGATAGGTTCCCGGTGCGGTAAACCTGATGCTGCCCGTGGTTTCGTCAACCGTAATGTCATCGTTTGCTTCTGCATACCACTTGACCTTGCCGGTTACATCAAAATCGTTGCCGTCCTCGTCCTTAGCGGCCACGGTCAGACCCTTAACGTCGGCGGTGTTGCTGCCGTCGTTGAAGTAGAACGGCTCAAAGCTGCCCTCTACCGTAACCGAGGAAAGCACAACGGGCAGGATGGTCAGTTCAATCCGATCGCTGTTGAAATCATCCGTTGTTTCGATCGTATCCTTCGGCTGATAGCGCAGGAACAGCTGTGCTCCGTCATTCGGCTTGAGCGCCTTGAGAACAGGGTAGCCGTTGCGGTTTGTCGTGACCTCGGCATACTCCGAAGCGTCGTTCAAACCTTCGTCCACAACCGTCCATTCGCCGCTCAGGCGTGGATTGAAACCGTACCAGTCCACATCGTATTCATTCTTCGCCGCAACCTTGATGCTGTCCAGACGCAGGCTTTGCTGCTCGTACAGCGAGACCTGTTCGGTATCAGGCGCCAGACGATCGAGCGCATAGATCGGATACACCTTCTGCGGGGTGATGACGGTGTTCTTGGAGGTGTAGTGGAACGAACCGAAGTACGGCGCGACCGGCTGACCGGAGCGCAGCTGATCGGCGGCCGTCTTGAATGCGCCCTGATACAGGGTGTTCATATCCAGACCATCGGGGTCGTAGCCGGAGACATCCCGGTTCTGGATGCGTGCATCCAGATCCTCGATTGCACTTCTGCCGTTCCGACCGAAGGTATACTGCCTGAACTCCCGGCCCTTCCAACTGTCTATTGACCCCTTGGTTCGATGATAACCGGTAACCGAGAGGAGCATGGTCTTATACTTGATGTACACCGCGCCGGTATAGGGGATGGTCGTTTGCAGGTCGGTCACATCGACATTGATGTCAATGCCCGTATGTGCCGGCAGCGGTACGGAGATGGTATCCGTAATGGACTGCGCGTAGGACTCCTCCTTGCTGCTCTCGTAGGTCTTTTCCATGCCGTAGGAGTAGGAAAAGCTCTGCTCTACCTTGGCAGTGGGCGAAAGCGCGGCCAGCACGGGCACGCTGAATTCAACTCCTACCGTGGTCTCCTCGGTCCAGTTCTGCGAATAGGTATTGGAGACCGTGGTCGAGGTAGTGGTGCTCTTTTCATAGGTATAGCTTTTTTCGACCGTATTTTCAAAGTCGTTGCGGTTTTCCGCCGTTACCTTGTAGCTGTCCGAGCTGCCGCCCAGATTAAACCGGTAGCCCTTCTGTTCGAGCGATGCCGTTGTGTCATCCGTCTCGATAGAAGGCGTTTCAAACCGATTCGCAATACCCTGAATTTCAAAGTCGTAGAACGCCTGCACATAGTAGCCGTAGCCGGTACTTACATAAGAGTGATGGTCATCGCGTTCCTTCTCCGCTCTGGTAGAGACATAATAAACCGGGGTTTCTCCTTCCGGAAGGCTGTTCAAAACACCCGAGCCGCTCAAAATCGCACTCTGGTCAACGACGCTGCTGACAGCATCCCGCAGGCCCTTGGATGTATACTGTACCTTTGCGTAATCTGCCGCAGTCAGAGCGGTATACGGCTCATGATAGCCGTGTTCATTGTTGTCATTATAGTACGTTTTTGGCAAAACATTGTTTGCAATGCCCGCCCACTGCTCCGCAAATTCGGGGCTCTTGATCATCTCCTGCAAAATCTGCTCCTGTGTGCCCGGCAGATTGTAGGTGTCCGAGGCATCAAAGATCTCCCAGTCGTTTTCTGCCGTCACGGCTGCCCCGGCTGTTGGGGGCAGCACCCCTATACACATCACCACCGCCAGCAGGCCGCACAACCCTCGCCGTCGTATTATCTGCTTTTTACTCATGCCATTCTCCTTCTTTTCTGTTTCAGTGCTCCTGCTCGGCCATGGAAAACAGCTCGTTATGGCTCATCTCCACATCGCCGAAGCGGACAAAAATGCCGTTTGTCACCGCGCTGTTCCACACCTGCGGGTCAGAAAGTGACCGGAATCGGAATTTATCCAGATAGGGCTTCATATCCAGCAGCAGGCGGCTGCCGGAGATAAAATCGACCTGCAGAACGTGGTCGGTCAGCGGTTTGACTGACTGAATGTATTTCCGGTCCAAATGCGTACCTCCTCTCGCTTACACAAAATGAAAGGTTCACCGTACCTATAGGATACGGTGAACCTTTCAAAAAAACCATTCACAAGTTGTTAGTTTTTATCCGCAAGCAGGTCGAGCAGCAGCTTGCGCTTCGCGCGCGGCTCTCCTGCTATTTGCAGTTTGGTGTAAATTTGATTCACATACTGCCGGATACTGCCCTCGGACAGATACAGCTTTTCCGCGATCTCACGGTTGTTCAGCCGCTGTGCCATCAGCCGGACAATCTCATATTCCCGCTCGGTCAGCGCAGACAGGGCTTCCGGACGGTCAAATCCGGCCTTTCGCCGCTCTGCGGCTTCTCCCAGTTCGATGATCTGTGCAACCGTTCCGGTTTGCAGCCGCTCTGCCAGCAATGGCTTGAGATAGCGATAATTCTCCGCAAACGGGATGACAAAGCCGTCCGGTTCCGCGTCGGTCAGTGCCCGATCGAGCTGCGCCTGTGCCTCCGCGTGCTTACCCAGCATTTCATATGCCGCTGCCGTCTGGATACGGATATGCAGCGCGACCAGTGCGTAGTGCATGCCTTCGCACACAGCGAGCATCCTTTCGCTCCGGCCGACGACACGGGCGTAGTCACCCTGTGCCAGACCGACCTGATTTTCGATCATCTCGATCATCGGCTTGCCCGGTGCCAGTGTATGCACAGTTGAAAGCCTGTGCGCACGAAAAACCTCCGGAATTTTATCGGTTTTTCCAAGCAAAGCGTAATAATACGCCGCAATCGCGTTCCACAGGTTCAGCCAGGAAGCATTGTGATGCCGCAGCAGCTCCGCGTGCCGCTCGGCAAGCGTGCAGTGATACTTCATCTCCGCAAACAGCGACAGCCGCCACGCCAGAAAATCACAGCACAGCGCCATATTGGCCTGCCCGTTGTCCTGAATCCGGGCGCACGCGCTTTCGAGTTCGATATGTGCATCCGTCAAGCGTCCCTGCAGGAACGCCGCCTCGGCACGCATGATGGTCTCGGCACCCTGACCGTGATTGCCGGTGATTTTATAATAGTGCGGCATGCACTCATCCATCTCGGCAAGCTCGCTCTGCAGCTCACCCGGTGCGCGGTAAAACATCATCAGCACAGACGGCGAGCCGAAGGTCCAGCCGCCGCCGGACTGGATGCTGATCGCCTTCCGCGACATCTGCGCGCTGGCACTCCGGTGCAGGCGGCTCATGGCGCTGATATCGTTGTAGCAGAGAAAACTCATGATCAGGTCGCATTCTCCCCGCAAATCGCCTTTTTCCTGTGCGGAAAGCGCTGTATTTTCGGAAATCGCCGTCAGCAGCAGCTCCTTCAGCTCCAGCATTTTCGGGATATTGCGCCAGTTGAACATACTCCGCATAAGCACCAGAATCGCCAGCGGATGGCTTGCGAGCACCGCTGCCGGGCATTCGTCCAGTGCTGCCAGCACTGCCTTCGGGTGCAGCGAGGAAAGCAGAATGCCTGCATCCTTCTGCAGCGTGCGCAGCATCGCATCGTAATCGCCGTTTTGCCGGTACTCGATCATGGCATGCAGATACAGCCGATGATCCTCATACCAGATGCCGAGCCGCCCGCGGTAGACGGTCTGCCGCTCCTTCGGCATGGACAGGAAGGTGTGCAGCGCGCATTCCTTCATCATGTGATGAAACCGGTAGGTCACGCCGTCCGGCAGACGCTTGACAAACGCATTCTGCCCGGTCAGCGCGGCAAGCAGGTCCTCGGCATGCGCGTCTGCCATGACGAACTGCGCCATTTCGACCGTAAATTCGTCGGCAAGTCCCATCACCGCAAGGAATTCCCGCTGCTTTTCGGGCAGCGGATCAATCATCGCAGCCGTAAAGATGGATGAAATATCCGAATTCGGGTCCGGCAGCACACCGTGCTCGGAAAACATCCGCAGATTCAGATAAACCGCCGAAAACCAGCCCTCGCTGTAATACAACAGCGTATCTATCTGCTCATCGGAAAGCGCGGTTCCGCACCGCTTGGTATAGACCGCCAGCTCGGTATGGTTAAGCCGAAGCTGCGCCGTGCCGATCTGGTACACCTTTCCACCCAGCCGGACAAGCTCTGCCGCCGGCAGGAACAGGTCGCGGCTGGCTAAAATCAGATGAACATTGGGCGGCAGCCGTCCGGCCAGCGCACACAGGAATCCCGGTGCGCGCTTGTCGGTCAGCAGGTGAAAATCGTCAATAAAAATATAGCAGGACTTCTCACCGGTCAGCGCATGACACAGATCGTCGATCAGAAGTCCGCCGCTGGCTCCGTCGGTCGGACAGTCGTACTCCCGCAGAAAGGCAAAGCCTGCACGCGCAAAGGCGTCCTGCACACTTTTCCAGAAAATCGCAAGATTGCCCGAGTACACACTGATGCGCACAATGTACGGCGCTTCGGCTCTGGCACGTTCCGCGAGATACCACTCCACCGCCGTCGTTTTGCCGTAGCCCATGGGTGCAACCACGGTCGTCATGGCACAGCGCGAGATTGGCCGCAGGCTCTCCTGCAGTCGCTCGGATATGTAGATCGTGTTCAGATTCCATTTCGGTTTTGGCATGGCGCACCTCCGAATACTGTAATGTGCTCTCCTGTCCGTTATACTGTCTAAATTATACGGGATTTCAGAGCGGGTGTAAACCGTGTATGCTGTTAAGGCAGCGTGCATAAATAAGGGAGCCGCCTTCCGGCAGCTCCCCTGCAGCTGATGCTTTTATACCTTAAATATACGGTGCAGCAGCGTACCGCCAGCAGAGCATGCTGAACAGCCGTGCGTATATATGCCCTCAATTTGAGCGTCAAGCCGCTTTTCCAACCGGCAGTGTTACCAGAATAGTCGTTCCCGTATCCGCGCTCTGTTCAACGCGCACTGTGCCGCCATGCAGGCGGACAATCTCCTGCACGAGCGCCAGTCCCAGTCCCACGCCGCCCATTGCGCGGCTGCGCGACTTATCCACGCGGAAAAACGGCTGAAAGATGCTGTCCCGGTACTCCTCGGCAATGCCCGGACCGGTATCCCGCACGCGGATTGCCGCCTGACCTCCTTCCCGCTCGACAGACACTTCCACCGAGCCGCCCGTGCGGTTATACTTGATCGCGTTCTCTGTCAAATTGAACAGCAGCCGGTACAGCAGCACATCACTGCCGACAAGCTGCACGTTTTCGCCTGCCTGCGTCAGTGTAATACCGTTTTTCTGTGCCAGCGGTGTCAGATCGACCAGCACCTCCTCGACCATCGGTGCAAGGTCGATACGGTCGGTGCGCGGCACCGATCGCAGGTCGCTCATCTCAAGCAGGGTGCGCACAAGCGCACTCAGGCGCTCGACCTGCTCCTGCTGAAAATGCAGCAATTTCGCGGTTTCTTCGCTCATCTGCCGATGTTCCGCCGCAAAGAGCTCCAGCCTTGTCTGCATCAGCGCCAGCGGTGTCCGCAGCTCATGGGCGGCGTTTCCCGTAAACTGCCGCTGTGCATCGAACGCCTGCGCCAGCCGGTCCAGCATACTGTTCACCGACTCGCTCAGCTGCCGGAACTCGGCAGTCGTATCCTCCGGCAGACGGGTGTCCGTCAGGCTTTCTTCATTGATCTGTTCGGTCTGCTGTGCAAAATCCTTCAGCGGCTTCAAAGCCTTTCCGCTGAAGAAATACGCGATAATGGCACTCAGCAGTGTCACCAGCGCGGTGATGTACCAGCCTATGCGCTCAAAACGCACCTTTTCTTCATTGACCTGCTGCGAAAAGTCACTGAAAAATGCCTGCATATTCTCTTTGGGTATCTGAATGGTCATTTCCTGCTGGTTTTCCGTCTTGTATTCCACCACAAAGCCGTTCAGCGCATCCATGCTGCCCGAGCCTGAGTAAAACAGCAGTAAATTCAGGCTCACACACGCCGCCGCGATAAGCAGCGCGGTCAATATCGTAATGCGCCACTGGACAGAAATTCGTTTGCTCATTCGTCCGCTCCTATCTCGTAGCCCTGACCGATCTTGTTGCGGATCGGGTCGTATCCCAGTGCTGCACGCAGTTTTTTTCGCAGCATGGAGATATGCACACGGATGGAGTTGCTGAAGCTGTCCACGCTGCTGTCCCACACATGCTCGATGAGTTCTTCCTGGCTGATGGGTCTGCCGCGGTTAAGCAGCAGATATTCCAGAATGCCGCTCTCCTTGCGCGTGAGCGAAAGCGTTTGTCCGTCTGCCGTAGCCGTGCGGCTGCGGGTATCAAACGTCAGCCCGCCGCACCGCAGGCATACATCCTGCTGCACAAATCGGCGGCGCGTCAGACTGCGCACACGCGCTTCCAGTTCCTCTAAATGGAACGGTTTGGACAGATAATCGTTCGCGCCGGCATCCAGTCCGTCAACCTTGTCGGATATTTCACTGCGTGCCGACAGGATGAGCACGCCGGTCTCCTGATCATGCTCCCGCAGGTTCGCAGCACCGTCATACCGTCCACCTTAGGCAGATTCAGGTCGAGCAGCACCAGATCGTATTTTTCTACCGCCAGCAGCTCCAGCGCCGCTTCTCCGTCAAAGCAGATATCCGCCTCATAGCCGGACAGACGCAGTTTTTTTGCAATGTCCTCACACAGATCGCGCTCATCCTCTATCACCAAAAGACGCATGAGCTTTCCTCCTTTGCATTTTCATACCTTTATTATACCAGACAGGGATAAAATTTGTGTTAACGAAATCTGTTGCAAAAAATTTTTGTTTTTTTAGCACCTTAACACAGATTTTATCTCCCGTGCAGTATACTAGTGCCAACAACTTCGAAAGGGGCATAACAATGCTGAAGCACAGAACCGCCGCCCAGCTTTTCCTGCTGGCAGTCGGCATTGCAATGATCGGGTTCGGCCTGTGGAGAGGCGAAGCCGATACGGTATTATCAAAGGCGATCCGCCTGTGTATGGAGTGTGTTGGGATTGGATAAGAGAAATATTCCGGTTTTAGCCCGCTTTCGCGGCTGGATACAGGCAGCAGCGGCTCTGCTGACCAATATCCACCTGCCGAATTTTTTGCAGGGCAAATTATATCAGGGCGGCGGCAAGGCGGTCTGCGTGCCCGGCCTGAACTGCTATTCCTGTCCCGGCGCGGCGGGCGCGTGCCCGATCGGCGCATTTCAGGCGGTCGTCGGCTCGTCGAAATTCCGGTTTTCGTATTACATCACCGGTATCTTGATCCTGCTCGGCGTGCTGCTCGGACGGTTTATCTGCGGCTTTCTGTGCCCGTTCGGCTGGTTTCAGGAGCTGCTGCACAAAATCCCCTCGCCTAAGCTGTCCACCAAAAGGCTGAAGCCGCTCCGCTATGTGAAATATGCGGTGCTGCTGATCATGGTGGTGCTGCTGCCCGTACTTGTCACAAACGAGCTCGGCATGGGCGACCCGTTCTTCTGCAAGTACCTGTGCCCGCAGGGCGTGCTCGAGGGTGCGCTGCCGCTGGCGGCGGTCAACTCCGGCATCCGCGCCGCGCTCGGCGCACTGTTTACCTGGAAAGCAGCCGTTCTGCTGACCGTTATCGTGTGCAGCGTGCTGTTTTACCGTCCGTTCTGCAAGTGGCTGTGCCCGCTCGGCGCGTTTTATGCGCTGCTGAACCGCGTTTCGCTGTTCCGGATGCAGGTGGATACGCACAAATGTGTATCGTGCGGCGCATGCGCCAAAGCCTGCAAAATGGATGTGGATATTACGAAAAATCCCGATCATGCCGAGTGCATCCGCTGCGGTATGTGCATGAAAGCCTGCCCGACCGGTGCTATCTGCTACCGCTACGGTCTGGGCGATAAAACCCAAACGACTGACAAAGGAGAGACCATCTAATGAAACGAAATCGACTGATCGCATTTGCCCTGTCCATAAGCCTGCTGCTCGGCGCATCCGCCTGCGGCAAACCGGCAAAAACCGTCTCCGAACTGATAGCGGAGGAAAACGCCATCCTCGACCAGCACCAGGAACTGTGGACAACGGCTCTGAATTCGCTCGACAAGGACAATCTGTCGCAGAGCACCCAGAGCACCAACTACGCTGATGTACTCGATCTTGCGATTAAAAACGTCAAGGACCAGCTCTCGGACGAGGACTACAAGACGCTGACCGACGATGCCGCCAAGGTCCGCAAGCTGGAGGACCAGCTGCAGGCACTTCCGCCCGAGGAAGGCACCACCACACCCGCTAGCGACGCGTTCCCCGCTTTCGAAGGCAAAGACCTGGACGGCAACGCTGTGGACAGCAGCTTGTTCGCTGACAACGCGTTTACGGTCGTGAATTTCTGGTTCAGCGGCTGCAAGCCGTGCGTGGCTGAACTTGGTGATCTGGACAAGCTGAACCAGACCGTCAAGGCTCAGGGCGGCGAGGTTATTGGTATCAATACGGAAACGCTCGATGACAATGCGGATGCCATTGCTACCGCTAAACAGATTCTGCAGACCAAGGGGGCATCCTACCGCAACATTACCTTTGCATCCGGCAGCGAGGCAGGCCAGTTTGCACTGAACATCATGTCATTCCCGACCACCTATGTTATCGACCGGAACGGAAAAATCGTCGGTGAACCAGTACTCGGCGGCATCACGAACGAAAACAGCATGAAGCAGCTGCAGGAGAATATTGACACCGCGATTGCAAACGACGGAAAATAATACCCGAGTGTGATTGCCGCTGCAATCTGCATCATAAATATACACAGCGCAGATTGTGCCGAGAAAGGCAACGGAGATTAGCAGGGCCAGGTAAACGTAAACGAAGCCGCAGACGAAAGTCTGCGGCTTCTACGCGCCTGCAGAAATATCCACGAAGATATGCACAAACCTGTGGATAAATTTGAGGACGGAACTTTTCCTTGTTTCTCCTATATGGTATACTAAAATTATACAAGCGAAAATCTCAGGAAAAAGAGAAACACGAGGGATAAACATGGGACTGTTTTCAAAACCGGAGGTTGTGATTGCGAAGGAATCCAGCAACGCAAAGGAGTATCTGCGCCAGCTGGAGGAGCTGGCGGAAAAGGCAGCCGGAGAAAACGCGAAAAAAATCGCAAAAGAGATTGCCGTGGTGAAAGCCGGTATTATCGGTGAGGATAATATTCTGTTTGAGCTGAAAAACAGCGGTATGGATATGGTTGTGCTGCACGATTTGTATATTGAAAGCGTGTCCGGTGCCTCGGCACAGATTGACTTTCTGGTACTGACTCCAAAGATTAACTTTGTGTTGGAGTGCAAAAATCTGTTCGGCAATATCGAGATCAACAGCAAGGGCGATTTTATCCGCACAATTCGCTGCGGCGGTCGGTACTATAAAGAGGGAATTTATTCGCCGATTACGCAGAATCAGCGGCATTTGCAGGTGCTGAATGAATGTCGAAACGAAAATCATGGTAAGGTGATGGCAGCACTTCGAAATCACTGGTTTAGTAACTTTTTCAAGGGATTGGTCGTGCTTTCTAATCCTAAAACGATTATCAATGACCAAGATGCTCCACAGGAAGTAAAAAAACAGGTTATCCGTGCGGATCAGTTGGTGGAAACGATTAAGCGGATGAACAGAGAATCAAGTGAACTGAAATCTTCCATGAAGGATTTGAAAGAAGATGGTGAGTATTATCTGAACAAAATGCACATTGAAAAGCCAATCACCTATATCGAAAAATTCAAGCAGGAGGAGCTGGAAGACCAGCCTGCCGCCGAGCGGCCTGCACCTGCGCCGTCGGAGGGGAAATGCTGTCCGAAGTGCGGCAAGCCGCTTGTCATGCGGGAGGCCAGACGCGGTGCGCATGTCGGCGAAAAATTCTGGGGCTGCACAGGATTTCCTCAATGTCATTTTATAAAGAAAATCGTGAAAACCGAAAACAAATAACAGAAAAGCGGCATGACTTGCATCAAAGTCATGCCGCTTTATGGTTACTAAAACACAAACGCCTCGCTCTGCTCGATCTCAATCCCGCAGTCCGCGATAACCGTCTGATACTGCGCGTAAACTTCGGCTTCCATGCGCCACGCGATGCCGCATCCGGCGGACAATCTGCGCGGCACCGGCACCAGCCGGCCGGCAATACCGTTCTGCTTGCAGAATGACTCCATCTCCATGGCGGCATCGGTGGTGTGGAAGGTGAGCACCTGATACGGCTTTTTCTCTCGCATTACGCCTGAAAAACGATCTCGAAGCACCCGTCCGGACGCACGGTCGTCTGACCGGACTTGTTCTCATACTCGAGCATTTTCTCGATATTCTTGCGGGTGTGCGCCTCGTCACCGAGCACACGGATCAGCTTCCCCGGGTGATCCTGCATCGCGTCCATCGCCAACAGAACCGGCTCCGGACAGGACAGACCGCGAACATCTACTTCAACATATTCAGCCATTGCACATTCTCCTTTTCCGACTTACTTTGCCGTCTTTTTGCGGCGCAGATTGGTGCCCGCAATGACAAACAGCACGACAATGCAGACGATCACGGCGATTTTGCCGGCTGCCGCCGGGCCGCCGGCAACTGCAGGCTCGGTTTCGGTTGCCGCCTTGGCAGCCACACCGACCAGACCGAAGTTATGCGCGAATGCCGCGCCGATCAGCATGCCGAGGAAGGTAACCGCACTGTCAGACGAGCCCTGGCCGGCCAGAATAAGCTGACGCAGCGGGCAGCCGCCAGCCAGCACAGCCGCAAATCCTACAACATACATACCAAGAATGTTCCACAGGTGCTGGGAATGCGCGATCGGCTGACCGGAAAAACCGAGGTGGAAGCTGCCGGTTGCCGCATTGTAGACTGCCATCACGGCAAACAGAGCCGCGATAATGCTGATCAGGTCGAAATTCTTCATCAGAATGATGTCGCGGATGCTGCCCGCAAAGCACATACGGCTCTTCTGCGCGAGCGCACCGATGATGAGCGCAACGACCAGAGAAAGAATGATCGGCGCATGCTTGCTGCCTGGGCCCTCGGTGCTGACCGCATAAGCGCCGGTCGCCACGCCGATTACGAGCAGCGCCGCCAGCAGAACCAGCAGAACGGCGCCGCCGACCGGCTTGGCCTCATACGCACGGCCGAGCGAGAAACCCTTCTTAAGGAAGAACGAGCCGGTCGCCACACCGCCTGCAAAGCCGATAAGCGCGACCCACGCATTCAAGTCACCGGCGGCCATGCGAAGTACCATGCGGAGCGGACAGCCGAGGAACACGAGGGCGCCGATCATCATCGCAGCGCCCAGAATAAAACGCACCATCGGCGAGGAACCGGCGGTGGACTTATACTCCTTGGTCAGCAGCGCCAGCAGGAACGAGCCGCAGACAAAGCCGACGACCTCCGGGCGGAAATACTGCACCGGAGCCGCAGTGTGCAGCTTGAGCGCACCCGCTGTATCGCGGATGAAGCAGGCAACGCAGATCGCCATGTTGGCAGGGTTGCCGTAAATTGCCAGAAGCATGACCAGCAGTCCGATTACCGCACCGGACACTGCCAGCTTCCATGTCTTGTCAAACAGTTTCATGATTTTCTCCTTTTTGTGAAATGAGGGAATTTTATGCTGTATTCAGTATATCATGCGGTGTTTTCAATGTGAAATCGATTCTATTGATAATCTGATTGAATCTATTGATATAATCTATAAATACAGCTATAATGGAGAAAAAGAAAGGAATGCCGCCCATGGATATTCGTCAGCTGGAAGCCTATGTCTATACCGTGAAGTACCGCAGTTTTTCACTTGCTGCACAGAAGCTGTACCTGTCACAGCCGACCGTCAGCGCACACATCTGCAATCTGGAAAAGGAGCTGCACACGCAGTTGCTCAAGCGCACGACAAAAACGCTCTCGGTGACACCGGCCGGTCAGACGCTGTATAATTATGCCGCAGAAATCCTCGATTTGCGGCACAAAGCCATTCTGGAGCTGTCCAACGAGCAGGAAACCATGCTGCATATCGGCGTATCGTCCGTGCCGTCGCTGTATCTGCTGCCCGAGCTGCTGGCAGCGTACCACGAGAAGGCCCCGGAGATCCGGTTTCGCACCAGCTGCTCGGACAGTCTGGATGTGATAAACAAGGTCGCAGACAGCACCTGCGATATCGGTCTGGTCGGCACAAAGACCGCGGAGGCCAACTGCGAATTTCTGCCGGTCACCTCGGACGAGCTGGTAATCGCCGCACCGAACACACCGCATTTCCGTGCCTATCAAAGCCAGCCGGACCCGCTGACAGCGCTCCTGCGCGAACCGTTCCTGCTGCGCGAGGACAACTCGGGCACCAAGCAGGAAACACTGTATTTCCTTCAAAATCACGGTCTGTCGCTTGATGAACTGAATGTCATCGCCGTCATGGATGACGCGGCAGCGCTCAAGCGTTGCATCGCACTTGGCATGGGCATTTCCATTCTGTCGCGCGCAACTGTGCAGACCGATGCACAGCAGGGACGACTGCTGCTGTTCCCCCTCGGACGGTCAGCGTTCCTGCGCCGGCTGTACATTGTGTATCCGTCCATACGGCGTATGTCCGAGCAGGCTATTCACTTTCTGGATTTTATGAAAAGGTATTATCGGATTGGATGACAGCCGTGCTGTCCGGTTTGATATAGCCAATCGGGCAGGAGGCTCTCCTGCATAGAAAGCCGACCTCGCACACCACCGTGCGAACCGACCGGTACACGGCGGTTCTATCCGCAAGATCAAAACGGACAAAGCGGATTCCTTAAGGCAACACCGGATTATATGGAGGCGGGAAAGGCATCCATTCTGTGTTCCTGTGAACCGGCTGCAGCAATGGTATTTGGCTTTTTCTTGTTTAGAGAAATTCCTGCGGTGCTTTCGATTACAGATCTAATCATTGTACTGATCGCACCTGCTATGCTCGTACTTTCTAATAAAAAGCCAGAAATTGTGGAGGAAAATGATCATGTCAAAAGATGAGTATTTGATTACCGATGCGCCGCTGAAAGCGCTGACGGTTTTTGCTATGCCGATGATTCTCGGCAGCTTTTTTCAGCAGGTATACAATATGGCTGACTCCATTATCGTCGGTCAGTTTGTCGGCTCCTCCGCACTGGCGGCGGTCGGCGCCTGCGCTGCCCTGACCAATGTTTTCATTTGTGTGGCGCTGGGTGCAGGTGTCGGTGCCGGCGTACTCGTAAGCCGTTATTTCGGCGCCAGAGAGTATGGCAAAATGAAAACCATTGTATCTACCTCCCTGATCAGCTTTTTACTTCTGAGTATCATCCTTGGCGTCTTTGGCTTTTGTTTTTCCCATGCGATGATGAGCGGATTACAGACCCCTGCTGATATTCTGAAGGAGGCAGTACTGTATCTGCGAGTCTATTTCGTAGGTTTTCCGTTTTTGTTCATGTACAATATTCTTTCTACCATGTTCACTTCCATTGGTGAATCAAAAATTCCGCTGGGACTGCTGATCTTTTCATCAATCCTGAATATTGTGCTGGATCTTTGGATGGTAGCCGGTCTGAGACTTGGCGTGTTCGGTGCGGCACTTGCAACGCTGATTGCGCAGGGCATTTCGGCTGTGTTTTCACTTTTGATTTTCTTTTATCGGATGCGGCGGTATAAGAGCAGCTTTGTCTGGTTTGACGGGCAGGAGCTGCGTTCGATGCTTCAGATTGCTGTTCCATCGGTTCTTCAGCAATCTACCGTATCTATTGGTATGATGATCGTACAGGCGGTGGTAAATCCCTTCGGCACACAGGCACTCGCAGGATACGCGGCAACGATGCGGGTGGAGAACGTCTTTTCTCTGATTTTTGTGTCCATCGGCAATGCGGTTTCGCCGTATGTTTCCCAGAACCTTGGCGCAAACAAAACCCAGCGCATCAAAAAAGGCTACCGCGCAGCATTGGTGCTGGATGTATGTTTTGCTGTTCTTGCCTTCCTTGTCATTGAAACGCTGCACACGCAGATTTCCTCGCTGTTCCTTGGAAAAGACGGAACCGCCCTGGCTTATCAGGTGTCCGGGGATTATATGAGATGGCTTGGTTTCTTCTTTGTCTTTATGGGCATCAAAATGGCGACCGATGGCGTTCTTCGCGGACTCGGAATCATGCGGCCGTTCCTCATTGCCAATATGGTAAACCTTGCGATTCGCTTGTCCGTGGCGTTGATCTGTGCACCGCGTTTTGGTATTGCATTTGTCTGGCTTGCCGTGCCGGCAGGCTGGCTTGCCAACTTCCTGATTTCCTATACGGCTCTCAGAAAATCCTGGCCGACTGAAAAAAGTGGTGTTATCTCGGTAAATTCCAGTTTACCGAAAAGATGAAATCCTTCGGAACGGCATCTGAAATATTAACAGCGAAGTAAAAAAAACATCCCGAATCCTGTGTACAGTCCGGGATTGAACTGCACCCCCTCTGTCAGACCGTATATCATA